>NZ_JADNPO010000039.1:0-28527 GCF_015558105.1 Holdemania sp. 1001095H_141210_F2 | reverse complement strand
CTGCGTCTTTCTTGTTTCGGTTTTTCTCTCACCAACACTATTTTTGAAAGAGCCAAAAAAAATCAGGAACGCATTGCCGCAGCGATGCGTTCCTGATTTGTTCGTTCATCAAATTTTATTACAATTTCTGTTTAACCAGCCCGCTTAAGCCGTAGATGTCCTTGCTGGACATAAACAGATAAACCGCCGGTGCCAGTTTGGCCAGCTCCGCAGCGCCCTGTTCATCTTCGCTTAAGATTTTAGAGCCGGGAATCCGTTCCTGAAGATAGGTAATGTCGATATCAATGCCGTCTTCCTTATCATCAATACTCGTAAAATCACACAGGTAAACCTCATCCGCCTTTTTCAAGGCCGCTGCGAAATCATCGGCAAAATGAAAAACGCGGGAGACGCGGTGCGGCTTAAAGATCGCGATCAGCCGCTTGCCCGGAAAACGTTTGCGGGCAGCGTCAATCGTAATCGACACCTCGGTCGGATGATGGGCGTAGTCGTCGACAAAGACGTTCTCGCCATGCTTCTCAATCGTGAAGCGGCGTTTTGTCCCCTTAAACGATGCCAAGCCCGGCTCGATCTGTTCAGCGGTATACCCCTCTAACAATCCCAGCGCGATCACGCCCAGGCTGTTCCACAACAGATGCCGGCCGACAAACGGCAGATCGAAATGCCCCTGCAGCTGGCCTTGAAACAGCACGTCAAAATGCATGTCCTCGCTGGTTTCCACGATATTGACCGCCTGAAAATCGTTGCCGTCTTCAACGCCGTAATAATAATGCGTCACCGCCGGATCAATCCGCAGTGCTCTGACCTTCGGATCATCGCCGAACAGAACCAGACCTTTTTTTACCTGGCAGGCGAATTCCTCATAGGCTTTGGCGTAATCCGCTTCGGTTTTAAAATAATCGACGTGATCCAGATCAGCATTGGTAATGATCGCGTAATCCGGATGATACGCCAGAAAATGCCGCCGGTACTCACAGGCTTCAACCGCCAGATATTGGCTGTCCGGATGAATTTCCCCGGAACCATCGCCGATCAGATGTCCGGTCGGCGCGATTTCATCCATCATCGCCGCCAGCATCCCGGTCGTCGTCGTCTTGCCATGGCTGCCCGCCACGCACAGACTCGTATAGTCTTTCATCAAGGCGCCTAAATACTCATGATACCGATAACAGGTCACAGTCGGATTGGACCGCGCCGCCGCGACCTCCGGAAAATCTTCTTTGAAGGCGTTGCCGATAATCACCGTCATTCCATCCTGAATATTCGCCGGATCAAACGGCAGGATCGGAATACGCCGTGCGATCAACGGATCCTCTGTGAAGAAATGCTTCGTCAAATCCGAGCCGGAAACTTCCATGCCCAAATCGTTGAGAATGCAGGCCAGCGCCGCCATGCCCGTTCCCTTGATGCCGATAAAAAAGACCATAACAACACCCTTTCTACGAATTCAGATCGTCGTCAAACAAACTCAGGTTCTGCGAAACAACCGTCTTGTCAGAGCCTTCCTCCTCATTCTTACGATCAGCTTCTGCTTCCTGCGGTTTCTGAAGCAGCTCGTCCAGCGACACGTTGATCAGCGGTTCTTCTTTGACGGCGGCCGCGGGTTTATCCAGACGCTCCGCAATCTCTTCGACCTTATCTTCCTGCGGTTTATCCATGCCATAAATCGGTGAAATTACGGTTCCCAGCGAGCTTTTAACCGGGCTGACCTTCTTCGCCGCCGGCGTCTTGGCCGGCTGGCTCTTTTCCCCGAGCACGCCGAAAATCGGCGAGATCACCGGCGTAAATTCATAATCTTCCTTCGGTTCCACGCGGACCGGCTTCTTCTTCACCGGCTTGTCTTCCGCAATCGTCATTTTTCCCAGCTTGCTGGAAGGTTCCTTTTTGACCGCGGGTTCCTTTTCTTTTTCTTTCCTGGTATCCAGATATACTGCCTTGACTTCCTGCGGAAGCGGAACCGCCGGCTTGGCCTCAGGCTTGACCGCGGGTTTGGCTGGATTGCTGCGGCGAACCGGAACCGGTTCTTCCTCAACCTCGTCAACGACTTCTTCTTCAAAAATCAACGACATTAATTTTTTTATCATACGGGATCATCCTGCCTTTTCATTCTATTCATCCTTGCGGATATTGTTGCCTATTCGCCATCCGACGGCGTTTGAATATCGTCGTCGTTTTCATTCAGCGGCAGATCGTCGGCGCTGGTGCCGTCGTCGAAGGTTTCGCCGCTCTGATCAATATCGCCGCCGGTATGCGCCGGTTTGTTCGGCATCATTTCCTCCAGCCGGCCGTTTTCCGGAATTTCATCTTCAAACAGATTCAGGTTTTCTTTGACGTAATTAATTTTTGTCCGTGAGGAATAAGTTTTGAGTACGGCATCCTCGTCGACTTCAGCTGTACGGGCGATCTTGATCATTTCTTTCGCCAGCGCCGGCGCGCCTGTCTCATTGCTTAATCCGGTAAAGGTAAAATACGGGGTTTTGACCATGACCAGCAGCTGACCGTTCGCCGAAGGCAGCAGCCCTGCGATATATTTCTGCGTTCGCCCCTGGATATCGGTGAACTCGCCTTCGCTGACGCTTATCCACGCCTCGCTCTGGGGCAGGATCACACTTTCAGATTGATCATAGAGCTTGACGTTGACGATTTCGGCAACGTTGAGATTCATAATGAATTCCTGGTTATCAAGAACGAAGACGTTGGAGGAGGCCGTCGAGCTTCGGCGTCCCACACCCGGTTCGGCATAATAACTGTACAGATCTTTCACGTTATCCGCATGGACGTTGATCGTCAGCGTGCTGGCTTGCATGCAGGCCGCCTGCAGCCGGCTATCCAATCCTCCCTGAGCGCTGCAGCCGCACAAACACAGGCAAAACAGAAGCAGCGTGATTTTGCGCATGAGAGTCCTCCCTTCGTTTTGTTTATTCTATCATGTTTCCCTGTTTTTTTAAATGGCTTTCTTCTGCCAAACTGCGCGGTAAATCGGCTGGCCCAGGTCCATGAATTTTTGTTCGTATTCCGTAATCGCGTCTTCCGGATGGGGCTGACGGCGGAAATCGACGCTGACCTCGCACAGCCGCCAGTTTTCTTTGGAAAATTCTGTCAGGGAAAACTCAAACAGCTTCGGGTTGTCGGTTTTCATGATCACCTGGCCGTTTTCATTCAGCAGGGTTTCATATTGCTTTAAAAACCGGGCGTGCGACAGCCGCCGCTTGGCATAACCGCTTTTCGGCCACGGATCGGAAAAGTTCAGATGGATGACGTCGACCTCGCCCGGGGCAAACCAGGCGCTGATCTGATCGGCATCCTGAGCGATGAACGCCATGTGTTCATGCGGCTGGGCCAACGCTTTTTTTACGGCTACCGCGGCGACGTTATGTTCTTTCTCAATCCCGATCCAGCCTTCTTCGGGGTTCATCGCAGCCATTCTGGTAAAATAATCGCCCTTGCCGCTGCCGATCTCAATTCGCAATCGGGAACAGTCCAGCAGTTTGTGCCACTGACCAGCCCGTTCTTCCGGTTTTTCGATAACAAAATCAGTATTTTCCTTTAAAAAGGGTTCTGCCCAGGATTTTTTTCGCATTCTCATTGTCGGATCCTCCTTTGGAATAAAACAGCGGATCAGATTTGACCCGCTGTCAGCTTATTGTTCTCGCTTCCGGAACACGCGTTTTTCGCCATCCCGGCGATCGCGCGCAGCCCGTTTCGCCCGCTGTTCTTCGTCCCAGCCTTCCGGCTTTTCCATCAAGTCGCGATGGGAAACGTTGACGCGGCCTTTCTCGTCAATCTCGGTGACGACGACCTTGATGACGTCGCCCAGTTTCAGCACGTCTTCCGGTTTTTCAATCCGCTTGTAATCAATCTTCGATACATGAAGCAGACCGTCGGTGCCCGGGAACAGCTCGACAAACGCGCCGAACTTCTCCAGCCGAACGACCTTGCCGTCGTAAATTTCCCCGACCTTGGCCTCGCGGATAATCTGGTTGATCGTATCTGCGGCCTTCATGATCGCATTCTTATCGCTGTGATAGATGACAACCGAGCCATCGTCTTCAATATCAATCTTGACATTGTCGCAGTCCGCGATGATCTGATTGATCATCTTGCCGCCGGTGCCGATGACTTCGCGGATCTTATCGACCGGAATCATCATGCGGTACATCTTCGGTGCGTACGGGCTGACCTCCGGACGCGGTTCGCTGATCGCCGCCATCATGTTCGCCATGATTTCAGCGCGGCCTTTTTTGGCCTGCGCCAGCGCTTCCTCCAAAATCGCGCGGTTGATGCCGTCGATCTTGATGTCCATCTGCAGCGCGGTAATCCCCTTCGGCGTACCCGCCACCTTGAAATCCATATCGCCATAGTGATCTTCCATGCCCTGAATATCCGTCAATACGGTGTAATGCTCGTCGCTGGTCTTGATCAGACCCATCGCCACGCCCGCGACCGGCGCCTTGATCGGAACGCCCGCGGACATCAGCGCCATCGTGCCGGCGCAGATCGAAGCCTGGGAGGAGGAACCGTTGGATTCCAGCACTTCCGCGACTAACCGGATCGTGTATGGGAATTCTTCCTCGCTTGGAATGACCGCCGACAGCGCTCTTTCACCTAGGGCGCCATGCCCGATTTCACGCCGTCCCGGAGAGCCCATCCGGCCCGTTTCCCCGACGGAATACGGCGGGAAGTTATAGTGATGCATGAACCGCTTGGTTTCAATTTCCGTCAGATCGTCGATGATCTGGTTGTCGCCCAGCGCGCCTAAGGTACAAGCCGAGAGCACCTGCGTTTCACCGCGGGTAAACATCGCCGAGCCATGCACGCGCGGAAGCAGATCGACTTGCGAATTCAACGGACGCAGTTCGTCGACAGCACGGCCGTCCGGACGGATCTTTTCTTCGGAAATTAAACGCCGGACTTCATTCGCCACGATTTCCGTGCAGTAAGCGCGGACCTGCTTGACTGTTTTATCCTTCAATTTTTCGCTTGCGTATTCACGGGCTTCGAACAGCGCCGCCATCTCGTCGGTAATCTCGTCGATCTTGCCGTAGCGTTCCAGCTTCAGCTTGATCGAAACTGCTTCGATCAGACGTGCTTTCGCCAATTCGTCGATCTCCGCCTTGATTTCTTCCGGCACGACGTCCAGCTTGATTTCCATCTTCGGCTTCGCACACTTTGCAATGATCTGTTCCTGGAATTCGCACAGCATCTTGATGTGATCGTGACCGAACATCAGCGCGTCGATCATCTCTTCTTCGCTGACTTCCTTCGCCCCGGCCTCGACCATATTGATCGCGTCCTTGGTTCCGGCAACCGTCAGATGAATGTCGGATTTTTCCGATTCCTCCACGGAAGGATTGATCACAAACTTGCCGTCAACGCGGCCGACGATGACCCCGGCGATCGGACCGTTGAACGGAATGTCAGAAATGCACAGCGCACAGGAAGCGCCGAACATGGCGGCCATTTCCGCCGAGCAGTCCTGATCGACGGACAATACCGTGTTGACGACCTGAACTTCGTTGCGGAAACCTTCCGCAAACAGCGGACGGATCGGACGGTCGATCATCCGGGCGGTCAGCGTCGCATGTTCGCTCGGCCGGCCCTCGCGGCGTAAAAAGCCGCCTGGAATCTTACCGACGGAATACAGCTTTTCTTCAAAGCTGACCGTCAGCGGGAAGAAGTCTGAATCTTTCGGAGTATGGTTGGCAGTAGCGGTTGACAACACTACTGTATCTTGGTAACGGACTACGACAGCTCCACCTGCCTGTTTTGCGATTTCTCCGGTTTCAATCGTCAGATTGCGGCCGCAGAAGTCGAATGTAAATACCTCTTTCGCCATTTGTTCACCTCATTAAATGTTAACCTTTACAATTTTATCACAGTTTCTGCGTAAATCATAGAATAGTTTAAGACAAAATACCGCCATTTTTTGAGGTTTTCTCAACCGGGGAAATATGGCTGACGCCAAAACAAAGAAAAAGCCCCCCTTGCGGGGAGCGATTCCTGCGTTATTTTTAAAGTTCAGTCTTCCACAGACCGTGCAGGTTGCAGTATTCGTAAACCGCCAGCGGCTTGCCTTCACCGATCTCAAAGACAGCCTTCGGTGCATCGGACGGGGTCAGATGGCGGATCTGTACGCCTTTGTCCGTTTCCAGCAAAATCCATTCGATATAATGCGCATCGGTCATCGGATGCTCAACGCTGCCGACAACGACTTCGATCTTGCCTCCGTTCACAGTGACCGCCGGCAGATGTTTCTCCAGCGCCGCTTCCGTGGTGTTGGCGATCAGCTCGTGCATTTCCTCGCCGCAGCAGATCATCGGTACATATGAATCGTGCAGAACATAGGTCATATTTCCGCAGTGGTTGCATCGTAAAATTTTCATTCAACAGTCCTCCTTTTGACTTGATGAGTTCATTGTACTAAGAAAGGCTCAGACGTGCAACGAATATGCCCGCGATCTTTCGGATCCGAACAAAAGCAGGTTTCATCGCCAGCTTGAATCTTCCCCGCTGTCAAGTAAAAAAAGGACCTTCCCCAAAGGGAAAGTCCGCGGTTTTCCTTATGCGCCAGCGATCTGGTAATTATCGTCCTGAATCTGAATCTGATCGTCGCCTAGAATGAAATAATGCGGGTAATGATAAAGCAGATTCTGATTGACGAAAGAAATGCCGCCGATCAGCTGATTGACCTGTTCGATCGAAGTCCGGCGCATCAGATCGGCAATGTAATTGAAGTCGGTCTTCTGCGTCTTGTATTCCTCATCCGCAAACGTATAAATCTTCTCTTCCGGGATAAAATGCGTCAGCCGGCTCAGCGGTTTGACGACGTTGCGGGCGTATGCCGGGGCGCTGACTGCGTAGCCGTTCATGCTTAACGGAGTGCCGATCTCAACGACCGCTTTCAAGATTCTGGCATTGCCGATGACTTTTTGAAAGTCCTCGTCGTTGACGTTGATGACAAACTTTCTCCCTTCCGCAAACTGACGGATATGATATTCATTCTGGAAAAACAGATACAGATGATGATTCAGGACGTCTGCCAGCTCCTGCTTGACAGGCTCATAGCCAATCCAACCGCCGAAATCGTTGACATCCACGATTTTAATGCCGTACATGACCTGTTTCATCGAACTTCCTCCTTTGCGACCTTCTGTCAGAAGATCTCTTTCTGTCTTCATTATAGTCCTTTTCAACCGCTTTTCCAGTCAGTTTGATAAACATTTCACATTATTTGTCAATTTTTTAACATGAGAAAGAGAACAGGAAACGCGCGCAATCTCTTTCCTGTCATTCAAAACTGGCAAGGCTCACCCCACAGCCTCGGCAGCCGGCATTGCCTATTTTTCTGACTCGGCTTCCGCGATCAGCGCCGCTTTTTGCGCCCGCGTCAGCTTCTTGATCGCCGCTTCCTGTTTCAGCGCGGCGGATTTATCAATAAACGCTTTCGCATAGGCCACCCGCACTGGCGGGTGGGAACGGGTATATTTGGCGCCCCGGCCCGCGCAATGCGCCGCGAAGCGTTTTTCGACGTCGTTGGTCCAGCCGGTGTAATAGCTGCCGTCCGCACATTCCAGAATATAGACCCAGGCGCTCATCATTCCACCGATTTCAGCGATTCCACCATCGGGATCGCGCGCAGCTTGGACTTCATGACCTGATTGACGATCACTGCGAACAGCATCGTGATGAGGACGGAAATCACATAGCTCTGCGGCAGGATGACGCGGCCGAACATGATGTTGTCCAGCTCGACCACGACCATGATCGTCAAATGCAGAATCTTGCCCAGCCCCAACCCGAGCAGAGAACCGATCAGGGTCAGGATGATATTTTCTTTATAAACATAGGTGTTGACTTCCTTGTTATAAAAGCCCAGCACTTTCAGCGTCGCAATTTCGCGCAGCCGTTCGCTGATGTTGACATTAGTCAGATTGTACAATACGACAAACGCCAGCATCCCCGCGGAGATGATCAGCACCAGCACGATATAATTCAGACTGCGGATCATGTTGTTGAAGTTATCCTTGATCCCGGTATAAAACGACAGCGAGCTGATCTTCTCATTCTTTAACAGTTCCTGACCGCTGCGCTGCTCCGCGTCGTCAATCTGGGGGTTGAATTTCAGGAAAACGGCGTTGCTTTGGGCACGCAGATCGTAGGTTTCTTTATAGGCGTTGGCGTTCATGTACACGTAATGGTTGAGATAGTTTTCCGCGATCCCGGTAATTTCGACATTCCGGCGCAGTTCCTTCTCATTTTCCAGCTCGATCGTGTCGCCGATATGCAGATTCATGTCGTTCGCCATTTTCTCCGTGATCACCACGCCGCTATCCTTCAGCCGCAGCTCTTCCTGCGGCTGTTTGCGGGGATGCAGCGACACGAAATCGCGGAACCGCTCCGGATCGGAGGTCACGACCAGCGTCACCTCCGTGCTGTCATTGCCCTGGTAGACGACAGCGTTGGACTGGTACACATCCAGCGAATCGTCGATCATGTCCAGGCTGGAAATCTGATCGAAGACCTGTTGCTTCTCAGTCTCATCCAGATCTTTTTGCAGCGATGCGATCCCCTGATATTGGAAGATTTCGCCGAATTGGGAATTGACAATCCGGCTGATCGAATCCTTGATGCCAAAGCCGGCGACCAACAGCGCCGTACATCCGGAAATGCCCAGCACCGTCATGAAGAAGCGTTTTTTGTACCGGAACAGATTGCGCGCGGTGACCTTGGAAGTGAAGGAGAAGCGCTTCCATACAAACGTCATCCGCTCGATCAGGATCTTCTTGCCCAGCTTTGGGGCTTTCGGCCGCATCAGCAGCGCCGGAGTTTCGATCAATTCCTTATAACAGGCCGCAAACGCCGCCAGCGTCGTCACCAGTACCGACGCCGTGGTAGAGCCGATCATCAGCGACAGCTGCGGCGTAAAGCTGACCGGGGGCAGCACGTACATCATAAGCCAGGCAGTATAGATGATCGCCGGGAAAGCAAACAACCCGACAGCCAGCCCGACCAGACTTCCGGTCAGACTCGCAAAGGCGGCGTAGAACACATACTTGAACGCGATCTGCCCGGTCGTATAGCCCAGCGCCTTCATCGTCCCGATCTGCGAGCGCTGTTCGTCGACCATCCGGGTCATCGTCGTCAGACAGACCAACGCCGCGACTAAAAAGAAGAACACCGGGAACACCTTGGCGATCGCGGCCATCCGGTCGGCGGCGCCCTTGTAATCCATATAGCTGTAATGCGACTGGCGGTCGAGGATATACCACTTGCCCTGTTCGATCTGTTCGATCTTATTCTTCGCCAGCACCAGCTCCTCGCGCGCATCCTCCAGCTTCGCTTCGCCTTCCGCTTTGTTAAGCGCCAGATCAATTTCACCCTGGGCGACTTCTTTCTGACCTTGCTTCAGCTTGGCTTCTCCTTCAGCAATCTGCTTATCGGCTTCCGCCTTAGCCTGCACCAGCGTCTGGCGCTGCTGCTCGATCTGGGCATTGGCCGAGACGATCTGTTCGTCGATCGTCTTGAGCACTGTTTCGGAGACTTCCAGTCCCTGATTGATCAGATCCAGCTGCGCCTGCGCCGTCGTAATTTCGGTTTCCAGCTGGGTTAACACGGCCAGTTCACCCTGCAGTTCCGTGATCCGGGCATTGACCAGAATCAGCTCACCGGGGATTTTTTCCAGCTCAGCCGCTTCCTCTTCACTCAGCGCCGGATATTTCTCCGGATCCGTCTGATTGAGCGCTTTTTTGGTTTCCAGCTCCACCTGACGGGTAGTTAAGTCGAGTTGTTTCTGCGTCTGCTCGTTTAGTTCCTGCTCAGCCGGAGCCAGCTCGGTCTGCTTGTCCGCCAGATTTTTCTGTTTTTCAGCGATCTGACTTTCCAGCGCCGCTTTCTGTTCCAGTGCCTGAGCGTTAGTGGTTTCATATTCTTTTTTCTTTTCATCATAGGTGGCGACCAGCGTATCAATTTGTTTCTGGATCATCTCGATCTGCGCTTCACCCTGTTTCAGCTGCGCTTCGGCCATCGCCTTGCTTGAAGTCAGCGTCGCCTGACCGACTAACAGCTCGTCCTTGCCCTCCTGCAGCTTTTTCTCCGCTTTTTCAATCTCGGAATTAAACGTCGCCAGCGCTTGGTCATATTCCGCCTGTCCATCCGTATATTCCTTCATCGCCTCATCGACAATCGACTGCCGGCGCAGCTCTGCTCGTTCGCTGCCCAGCGTCGTCAGCGTTTCGCTTAACGGCTCCAGATAGTCGAAATAGTCCTGATTGTAGCTGTTGTATGGTTTCGCTCCGCGGGCGGTCAGATAGACGTCGGTATAAACCTCCATCGTGAAATCGTTTTTCGGCACGTACACATAGGTATCGACGCTGCCGGAGCCGATCGTACTTGTGCCCTTTTCGTAGGAAAGGTAGTACGGCGTGTTGACTGTTCCGACAATCGTGAACGTATCGCGGCTGAAGCTGTCATCCAGCGGATTGGAAGTGCCGCTTTCGATCTTGATCGTATCGCCGATCTTCATGCCGGACACGACGATCTTGCCATCCTCAATAACGCATTCGCCGCTTTTTTCCGGCAGCCGCCCGCTTGTCACGACCAGCTGGTTGATATAATCCGGATCCTGCGGATCAAGATGCTCCAAATCCAGCGCGTGAACTTTCAGCACCAGCTCCTTTGAGCCGATCCGGGTGATCACATCCTGCGTATAACTGGCCTGAACGCCTTGAACGCCCGCAACCTGACGCAGCTGGCGCACGTCGTCTTCGGTAATGCCGAAATTGGAAACGACGCGGTAATCCATTAAATTGTAATCGTCAAAATAGCGGTCGGCCGTGTATTTCATATCCGGCGCGGAAGCCAGAACGCCGGCGAAAAATGCGACGCCGATCGCGACGATGCCGAAGATCGAGAAAAACCGGCCCCTGGTTTTCCGGATCTCCCGCAACGTGTCTTTCAATAGAGGACTGCGCATGCCTACCACTCGATCTCCTGAATCGGCTTCGGATGCTCGTTGACTTCAATCGAGCGGATCTTGCCGCTTTTAACGCGGATGACTTTGTCGCCCATCGGCGTCAGGGCCAGGTTGTGCGTGATGACGATGACGGTCATCTGCTGTTCGCGGCAGGTATCCTGCAAAAGCTTCAGGATTGCCTTGCCGGTTTGATAATCCAGCGCGCCGGTTGGTTCATCGCACAACAACAGCTTCGGATTTTTCGCCAGCGCCCGGGCGATCGCAACCCGCTGCTGCTCGCCGCCGGAAAGCTGGGAGGGAAAATTGTTGCGCCGCTCCCGCAGGCCGACCGCCTCGATCGTCTGATCGACGTCCAGCGGATTCTTGCAGATCTGCACGGCCAGCTCAACGTTCTCACGAGCGGTTAAATTCTGCACCAGATTGTAAAACTGGAAGACAAAACCAATGTCGTAGCGCCGGTAGGTCGTCAGCTGGCGGGCATCCATCTTGGACACTTCCTCGCCGTCGACTAGAATCTCGCCGCTGGTGCAGGTATCCATCCCACCCAGAATATTCAAAATTGTGCTCTTGCCCGCACCGGAAGCACCGGCAATCACGACAAATTCACCTTTTTTAATCTGGAAACTGACCCCGTCCAGCGCCGGAATCTCCACTTCCCCCATCTTATACACTTTCCGGACGTCCCGGAACTCAATAAACTCGCTCATTGTTGATCTCCTTTCGCAGCCGGACTGAACATGCTCAAAAACAAACCGAAGTAAATCCGCAGCACCTCGCAAAGCTGGTTTTGATCCAGTTCGCCAGCTTGGGAAAAGACTTCGCGCACGCCTTGAAACAACGACGCGGAAAACATCCGGCACAGCGCGTGAAACTCAGCGTCCCGGTTGAATGGAAACAGCGCCCACTCTTTAGCCAGCACTTCCAATAAGGAAACAAGCCAGCTTGAAATCTGTTCGCTCAGATCGCTGTGCAGCATTAAAATCCGCATCTCCTGCGGCATCCGCACCGACAGCTCAGCCAGATCCAAAGCCAGCCGGTCAATTTTCGGCCGCAGCTCGCCGATGGATAAACCGACCGCCGTATTGGTCTGGTTCAGCGAAATCCGATCATCCGTCAAACTGCGCACCAACTGATCCAGCTGTGTCAGCGCCGGCGAGGTGATCGCCTGAATAAGCTGATCCTTGCTTTCAAAATAGCGGTATAAATTGCCGACCGTCATCTTGGCCTGCGCGGCGATCCGGCGCATCGAAGCATCCCGATAGCCATATTGCAGCAGCTCCTGTTTGGCGGCTTCCAGAATTTTATCCCGCTGGATTTCTTTCAATACCTGCGCCATAGTAAACCTCCGTTCATTATTCCAGTTACTAATAATATACGGTTGTTCACTGGCTTTGTCAATCGTTTAAAAATAGACAGATCTTCCCGGGTGTCCAAATTCAAAATTTTCTGAAATTTTGATCCTGACCCTTTTAGTTTATGCTCCTTGTTTTAGTCCAGATCGCCGATTCTGTCCCGACTTATTTTTTTAAATCGCCCCCGGTATTGCTCAGCACCGGCTTGTTTAAGCCAATGAATAAGACAGAGGACTCGCCTTATTCAAAATCCGGATTTCAGACTTCCTTCATCCTTAGAAACGTTTAAATGAAAAATCCCGCGGGATGCTTCATCCTGCGGGAGATCTTCTTTCCCTGATTCTAGAACGTTAAATCAAGCTTGCAAAATGATTCTTGCGAACAGGCGGCTCTGCGTTTCGCGCCCCTTCAGCATCGGACCATCCGGTTTATTCGCCCGCGAACTGACTGTTGTAGAGCTGACTGTAAAAGCCGCCCTGCTTCAATAATTCGTGATGGCTGCCCTGTTCCAGAATCTGACCGTGATTCATCACAAGAATCCGATCGGCCTGTTCGATCGTCGACAAGCGGTGAGCGACGATGAAGCTTGTGCGGCCCTGCATCATCTGATCGAACGCCGACTGCACCAACAGCTCCGTCCGGGTATCAATCGAACTGGTCGCTTCATCTAAAATCAGGATTTGCGGATCGCAAAGCAGCACCCGCGCGATACACAGCAGCTGTTTCTGTCCCTGCGACAGCGAAACAGTTTCATCCAGCAGCGTATCATAGCCCTGCGGCAGCTGATGGATAAAGTAATCAAGATGCGCCTGCCGGGCGGCCTTCTCCACATCCGCAAGCGAAGCGTCAGGCCGGCCGTAAGCGATGTTCTCACGGATTGTGCCGCGGAAGATCCAGGAGTCCTGCAGCACCATCCCAAAATGGGCGCGCAGCTCATGGCGGCTGAGCGTGCGGGTGTCCACGCCGTCCAGCCGGATCACCCCGCCGCCAATCTCGTAGAAGCGCATCAACAAGTTGATCAACGTCGTCTTGCCGCAGCCGGTCGGGCCGACGATCGCAATTTTCTGACCCGGCTTGACCGTGAGATTGAAATCCTCGATCAGCGGCTCGTTTGCCTGATAACGAAACGACACATGCTCCAGCCGCAGCTCGCCGCGGCCCTGTTTTCCTGACCCCTGATCTGCCTGATCGCTTTCCTGCGGCTGATCAAGCAGATGGAAAACCCGCTCGCAGCTGCTTAAGGAGGCCTGCAGCTCGGTAACGACGCCGCTGATTTCATTAAACGGCTTGGTATATTGCGAAGCGTAGCTTAAAAACGAAGTCAGCTGACCGACGCTCATGCCGCCGCCCAGCGCCGTCAGGGCTCCGATGATGCCGACGGCGGCATAGGCCAGATTGTTGACGAACCGCGTGCACGGATTGGTCAGGGAAGAAATGAACTGCACCTGCGTGCCAACCTGGTTAAGCCGCTGATTGATTTCATCAAAGGCCGCTTCCGAAACTGCCTGCTGATTGTAGGCCGCGACCAGGCTCTGTCCGTTGACCCGTTCCTCGGCAAATCCGGACAGCTCGCCCTTGATCCGCGCCTGCTGCTTAAACAAGCGCGAGCTGCGGGAAGCGATGAATGAAGCGACGCCAAAGGACAGCGGCGTGATGAGCACGACGGCCAGCGTGATTCCCGGATGGATCGAAAGCATGAAGCCCAGCGTGCCGACAATCGTGATCACGCCGGTAAACAGCTGTGTGAAGCCTTGCAGAAGACCGTCGGAGATCACGTCGATATCGTTGACCAGCGTGTTCATAAAATCTCCCTGCTGCGTTTTATCCAGCGTCGCCAGAGGCAGCGCGTGAAACTGCGCGAAGCATTGCATGCGCAGATCCCGGATCGTCCGGTAGCAGCAGACATTGGTGCAGCAGGTCATCAACAGCTGAAAGAGCGCGGCCAGAATCACAACGGCCGCCAGCGCGGTCAGTGTCTGAGTGACCCGGATAAAATCAACCTGCCCCGCCGCTACGATCGCATCGACCGCCTGACCGATGATCACCGGCGCGCTCAGCGTCATCGCAACCTGCAGCAGCGCGAAGACCAGCGCCATTGCCAAAAGCAAGCTATAAGGTTTTACATAGCGCAGTAAGCGCCGCAATAAAGCTGACTGACTCATCGTTGATCCTCCCTCGTCTGTGAACGGACGATTTCCTGATACACCGCACAGGTGTCCAGCAATTCTTCATGCGTCCCCTGGCCGACCAGCCGGCCCTGATCCATCACCAGAATGAAATCCGCGTGCCGGATCGAGGCGATCCGCTGAGATACGATCAGCACCGCGGGACTGCCCTCAATCTTTTTTAACGACTGCCGCAGCCGGGCGTCGGTTTGATAATCAAGCGCGCTGGTGCTGTCGTCCAGCACTAACAGAGATGGCCGGCCCACGAGCGCGCGGGCAATGCACAACCGCTGCCGCTGACCGCCGGAACAATTTTTGCCCCCCTGTACCAGCAGCGTATCCAGTCCCTGCGGCATAGCTTCGACAAAATCTCTGGCCTGCGCCAGCGTCAGCGCCTGCCATAACGCCGCGTCATCGGCGTCTTGATTGCCCCAGCGAAGATTCTCGCGGATCGTCCCGGAAAACAGCACCGCCTTCTGCGGCACAATCCGGATCTGACGGCGCAGGTCCGCTAATGAAAATTCCCTCAGCGGCACTCCACCCAGCCGGATCTCGCCCGCTGTCGGATCGATCAGCCGTGGCAGAAGCTGCACGATTGTGCTTTTGCCGCAGCCCGTTCCGCCGATCAGTCCGACGGTCTGGCGCGGCTGAATTGTAAAGCTGATCTGTTCGATCGCGCTTTCCCCTTCGCTGTAACCAAAGCTGACCTTATCCATCTCCAGCACAGCATCCTTATCCTTTGACAGTTCCGTGATTCCGCCAATGATCGCCGGCTCTGTTTTCAAGACCGCTTCAATCCGGCCGGCTGAGGCGGCGGCTTTCGTGAAGATTACAAACAAATTGGCCAGAACGACCAAGGCCAGAAACATCTGCGTCATGTAATTGACCAGCGCAACCAGGTTGCCCTGACTCAAAGCGCCGCCGTTGACTTGAAAGCTGCCGCAGTAAAGCAGCGCGACAATACCCAAATTGATGACAATCTGCGTCGCCGGGTTAAACAAACCGCTGATCCAGCCGACGCGCATCGACGCTTGATAGCTCGCCTGGGCAGCTTCGTCAAACCGATGCGTTTCCAACCGCTGCCGCGAGAATGCGCGGATGACGCGCTGACCTTCGAGGTTCTCCTGCGTAATCTGCGAAATCCGGTCCAGCTGCCGCTGCACAGCTCTGAAAAAATGCGAGGAACACGTCATCAATACCCCCAAAACCAAAGCGATCACTACGATCGCCGCCAGAAAGATCAGCGCCATCGTCCGATCGATCACCATCGCCATCGTCAACGACCCCAGCACCAGAAACGGCGCCCGGATCGCCAGCCGGATCAACATCGCGACGGCCTGCTGGACCTGATTGACGTCGTTGGTTAAACGCGTGATCAGCGACGAAGAAGAAAACTGACTGACCTGCTGGGCCGAGAATAAATTGATCTGATGATACACAGCCCGCCGCAGCTCCGTGCCCATCCCCTGCGAACACCGTGCCGCAAAATACTGACACGTCAGGGAACAGGCGATGCCGACCAGTGCGAAGCCGACGATCACCCCACCCTGGCGCAATATATAAGCCAGATCTTTCTGCGCGATGCCAACGTCGATGATCCGGGCCATCACCAACGGCACCAACAATTCAAAAATTGCTTCCGCCAGCTTGAACAACGGGCCGAACACAAGTTCTTTTTTAAAATATCGGAAATACGAAACAATCGTTTTCATACAAACTTCTTCCTTTCAGACTTCACTTATTATACCAGCGCCCTTGATATAGAAAAAATATTGGTTTACTATATAAACTATACTTAAATCATATAGGAGGATCACGATGGAACTGCGTCAGCTCGAATATTATGTCGCTGTTGTCCAGCATGGCAGCATCTTACAGGCCGCTTCCGCGCTGAACTTATCCCAGCCGCCGCTCAGCGTGGCGATGAAGCAGCTGGAACAGGAGCTCGGAACGCCGCTGTTTTTCCGCGGAGCACGGCGGATCCAACTCACCGCGGCCGGCGAGCGCTTTTATCAGCGGGCCCTGGACATTCTCAGCCTGACGGAAGACACGCGCCGGGAGATCACCGGCTATGCCCAGGGACAGGGGGGCGTCCTGCGCCTGGGCGCGGTCTCCTCCTCTGCCGCTTCCTTATTATATCCAAGACTTTTCCGTTTCGCTGCACGGCATCCGAAAATGCGATATCAGATCGACGAAGGCAATACGTTTGAACAGTTGAACAAACTGGCGGCAGGCCTGATTGAAGCCGCGATCGTGCGCACGCCCTTTTACGACGCTTCGGTTCACGTCCTGGAGCTGGACGCCGATCCGCTGGCCGTCGTCGTCCGGCGGGAAACGGATCAATTTCCAGACGATCAGATCACAATCCGGCAGTTAAAGGATCAGCCGCTGGTTTATTACCGCCGCTTCGCGGCCCTGTTAGCGGAGGAATGCGAAAAGGAAGGCTTCACGCCTTCCCCGCTTTGTCTTAATGACGATGCCCGGACTTCGATCCAATGGGCGCAGGCCGGACTGGGCACGGCTATCGTGCCCTATTCCTCCGCCGGCTTCATTGATCTGACGCAGATGTCCGTCAAGCCGATCGCCTGCGAACGGCTGGTCACCAAAACGTGTCTGATCTGGTCGAAAAAGCGGCCGCTTTCCGCCGCGACCGCGTTGTTTCTGGATTTTCTCCGTCAGGATTCCAAGGTTGACGTATAGATCGCCTGGATATCGCGCAGGATTTCCGGATGCCGGAATTCCCGGTAATACACCATGTTGATTTCACGCACCATCGTCATGTTTTCAATCGGCAGCGTCACCAGCTTTTTCTTCTGCACCTCACTGCGGCAGGCATTTTTCGAGATGATCGTAACGCCCATGTTGGAAGCGACGAGTTCTTTGATCACGACGACGCTGTCGATCTCCATGATCACGTTGAAATCATGGATGCTTAAATTTTGTGAGATCAGATGACTTTCAAACAGACTGCGGGTACCGGCGCTGGAGGAACGCAGAATGAAGTTTTCATTCCGCAGCTCGCTCAGCGATACACTTTGCTTTTTGGCCAGCGGATGATTGACCGAAACGGCTACGCACAGCGAATCGGTGTCCAGCAGGATGGAAGTGAAATGCGGGGCGGTGATATTGCCCTCGATGATCGCCAGATCCGCCTCGTACATTTTGAGTTTATTATAAATATTATTTATGTTATCCGTAATAATATTAATATGAACGTTAGGATGCTCGTTGCAGTATTTCGCAAATAAATGCGGTACGATGTTGTTCTGGGCGGTCGGCGTGATGGCCAGCGTCAGGCTTTTCACCTGGCTGCGGACGTCGCTTAACGCCTGGCGCAGATTCTCGGAAAGCGCGTAAGCCCGCCGTGCATACTTGATCAGCACCTCGCCTTCCGGGGTCGGAACCAGCTGACGGCGGTTTTTATAAAAAATCTTAATGCCGAATTCCTCCTCCAGCAGTTTGATGTGATGGGTGATCGCCGGCTGCGTTAAAGCCAGCTGTTTCGCCGTTTTGGTATAATTGCCGCATTCCACTAACGCCAGCAATGTTTTAATCTTGGGATCAATCATCAGGTCATCCTCCTATTATTAAATATATTTATAATATACAAAATATTCATAATTTGATTTTATCCTCTTTGATCCATATAATCAAGTAGGAAACGACAAGGGGGAATTCAAACGATGTTAAGTTCATTTAATTTACAGCCCAATTCCGAGCTGGGGCTGTGTCTGGCGATTATTTTGTTAAGCGGGTTTCTGTTAACCCGGATCACAAAGCTGCTGAAGCTGCCCAATGTGACAGCTTATATTTTGACCGGCGTGCTGTTAGGGCCGTTCTGCTTCAACGTGATCCCGACGGAAATCATCAACAGCCTCGGTTTTGTCACCGACGTGGCGCTGGGCTTTATCGCTTTCGGCGTCGGCCGCTACTTTCTGTTTCATGAGTTGAAGCGCAACGGCATCAATATCCTGATCCTGACGTGCTGCGAAGCGTTGATCGCCGCGGTAGTCATCATCTTCGTGATGGTTGTGATCTTCCGCCAGCCGCTGGCCTTCGCGCTCTTGTTGGGGGCGATCGGATCGGCGACCGCGCCGGCTTCCACGATCATGACGATCCGGCAGTATCAGGCCAAGGGCGATTTCGTCAATTTAATCCTGCAGGTCGTCGCGCTGGACGATGCGGTATCCATTCTTGCCTTCAGCGTCTGCGCGGCGATCGCGGAAGCGCTGGTTCAGCACTCGGCGATGAATCTGATGGTGTTTATCGAGCCGGTCTTAACCAACGGTTTAGCGGTGGTCATGGGCATCGGATGCGGTCTGATCATGAATAAGATGATTACGGAAAAACGTTCCGATGATAACCGTCTGATCATCGCGGTGTCGATGATCTTAATTATGAGCGCGCTGTGCACCGCGTTGGATGTCTCGCCGCTGTTGTGCTGCATGGCGATGGGCGCGGCTTATCTGAATTTATCCAAGGATATTCAGCTGTTTGATCAGGTCAGCAGCTTCACCCCGCCGATCATGACGATCTTCTTCGTCGTCAGCGGCATGAATCTGAATATTCCGGCGCTGCGGTATGTCGGCTTGATCGGTCTGGGGTTCTTCTTCTTCCGCATTGTCGGCAAGCTGATCGGTTCGTGGATCGGTTGTACCCTGATCCAGGCGCCGGCCACAACACGAAATAATTTCGGTCTGGCACTGGTGCCGTCAGCCGGCGTCGCGATCGGTTTAGCGGCCCTGGGCCAGCGGATCTTGCCTGGCGAATATGGAACGTTGTTGTCCACGGTCATCCTGTCAACGGCGATCCTGTATGAAATCATCGGTCCGCTGTGCGCGAAGACCTCGTTAATCTTATCCGGTTCCATTCCCAAAGAAAATCTGCATCCTGCCCATCACAAGCATTCTCATCAGGCCGCGGTCTGACTCTCTTAACCAGAAACGAGTGGAAACGTCTGGGGTTATCCCCTTCGCTTCCACCCGTTTTCTTTTGCCTTGTTTTCAGCGCCCTCTTCCGTGAAAAATACAACCCTCGCAATCGGGTGGCGCCAATCGAATCAGACAGAAAGCATAAAAAAACAGCGTCGTGAAACGCTGTCTTCATCCTTACTTTCTCAGGCCCAAGCGCTGAATCAGATCACGGTAACGGTTGATATCCGTGTCGCGCAGATAAGCTAAGAACTTTCTTCTGCGGCCGACCATCATCATCAGACCCCGTGTGGAATGGTAATCCTTCTTGTGTTCCTTTAAATGTTCTGTCAGACGGTTGATCTGCGCTGTCAGAACGGCAACCTGAACCTCAACGGAACCGGTATCGCCTTCAAAACGAGCGTATTCTTTAATGATCGCGGTCTTTTCTGCTTTACTTAACATGTGTTTTCCTCCTATATCGTTAAGACCTGATGGACCGAGCGTGCCGACGGAGTCATCGTGCATCCCAGTTCAACAGCGTGTTAATCATAGCATAAACATCCCCTGCTTGACAAGTCTTATTTTCATCTGATCCTGCTTTATGAAGCGGTTTAGGAGCCAGAGGGCGCAGTCAGGACACAGGGAGCAATGCTTGTGTTTTGCCCCCGGATGAAGGTATAATAGGACAAGAGGTGATACGATGAGTAAAATTGCATGGATCGGAACCGGGGTCATGGGTAAGTCTATGGTTTCCCATTTATTGAATCAGGGCGATGAGGTCACCGTCTACAACCGGACGGCCGCCAAAGCGGAAGCATTAAAGGAAAAAGGCGCGCAGGTCGCTTATTCCGTGGCCGAGGCCGTCAAGGATGCGGACTTGATCTTCACGATCGTCGGTTTCCCGAAAGATGTCGAAGAAGTTTATGATGAAATCTTCAAAGCGGCCAAGCCGGGGGCCATTGCGGTCGATATGACGACGTCCTCCCCTTCGCTGGCGGTGAAGCTTCATCAACAGGGAAAAGAGCATCAGATCCGCGTATTGGACGCGCCGGTTTCCGGCGGCGACAGCGGCGCGGCGGCGGGCACGTTGTCGATCATGGTCGGCGGTGAGGAAGCAGATTTTAACGCCTGCCTGCCGTATTTCAACAAGATGGGCAAATCCGTGCTGCGGATGGGACCGGCAGGCTGCGGCCAGCATACCAAAATGGCGAATCAGATCGCAATCGCCGGCACGGTCAGCGCAGTGGCGGAAGCGATCGTTTATGCCAAGGCGAACGGTCTGGATCCGGAAAAACTGCTCGGCGCCATCAGCAAGGGCGCAGCCGGCAGCTGGCAGATGAGCAACAACGGCGTCAAGATGCTGCAGGAAGATTATAATCCGGGCTTCTTCATCAAGCATTTCATCAAGGATATGCGGCTGGCTAAGGAAGCGGCAAAAGCGCAGAACGTGGAGCTGCCGGTGCTGGAAATCGTGCTTTCCATGTACGAACAGATGCAGGATGAGGGCGAGGGCGATCTGGGTACTCAGGCCATCATCAAGCATTACGAAAAATAGCTTCTTTTCGACCTTCGGATGTTTCCGGAGGTTTTTTTAATGGATCATCTTGACCTCAATGGAAAAGAAGTTTCTTAATCCAGAAACTCCTCCAGTACCGTATTTAGAAGCGCCATGCCGGCTTCGGTCGGCATCAGGCGGTTCTCCGTCATTCTGAGCCAGCCCTGCCTGATTCCTTTCTGCACCGCATCCGGGTAGACCTCGCTCAGCGGCAACCCGAACTTCTGTTCAAAGTCAGCCAGCGATAACCCCCATGCGGTGCGCAGATTCATCATCACCATTTCGAACATCTGATCCCGCCGCGACAGTTCGATCGTTTCCCCGATCCAGTTTCCTTTAAAATATTCCTGAAAATTGCACGTGTTGTCATAACGAAAAGAACTCAGCTTCCCGCTGGCGCCCAACCCGACGCCGTAAAAATCGTCATAATTCCAATAATGCAGATTATGCCGCGACGCATAGCCCGGTTTCGCAAAATTGGATATTTCATAATGTTGATAGCCGGCCGCAGTTAAAACCCGGACCGCTTCAAAATACATGCTGGCTTCGGTGTCCTCGTCCAATGGCCGCTGACCGGTTCGGCCGAATTCGCTGTGTTCCTCAATCGTCAGCGCATACAGCGAGCAATGCGGAATGTTCAGCGACAGGACGTCCTTGAGTGTTTTTTTCCATTGCGCCCTCGTCTGACGCGGAAGGCTGTAGATCAGATCGCAGGAAATATTCGTCAAGCCGGCCTGCTGAAGCTGCCGCACCGCCTGACGTGCCTGAGCGAATGTATGCCGCCGGCCGATCTGCTTCAGAATTTCATCGTCGCAGGATTGCAGGCCGAGCGATATCCGGTTGATCCCGCCCTTTACCAAAATTTCGATCAGTTCTGTGCTGATCGCTTCCGGATTGGCTTCGATTGTGACCTCCGCCGCCCCTTGAAGATAAGGCTGAAGCAAGTCCAGCAGCCGCCGCAGCTGATCGAGCGATAAAGCGGTCGGCGTGCCCCCGCCGATATAGACCGTTTCCATACCTTTGCAGGGCACCCGTTCTTCCAGTTCTCTGGCCAACTGCGTCAAATACTGATCAGCCAGTCCGGCGTGGTAGCGCACGCGGGTGAAATCGCAGTACGCGCAGATTCCCTGACAAAAGGGAATGTGAACATACAGCGCGCGATTCTCAAAGGTAGCGGCGGCGCACATCGGCAAACTTCTCCCGGATGACTTCCTCTGCGTCCCATCCCTGATCAATGCAGATCGACATCGCGTATATCAAAACGTCGGCGACCTCGCTTTTCACGGCGTCCCAGTCCGGCGTTTCCTCGGTCTGAATAAAGCATTCCAGCAGTTCCCCGGCTTCGGCAAAAACCGACTTGGCTAAAATCGCCGGCGTGTCGGTTTGATCCCAGCCGCAGTCGATCCGCAGCTGTTGGATTTCATCTGATATTGCCATAACTCTCCCCTGACCTTTCTTCGCTCATTCCTATTTTTAAACCCATCAATCAAAAAAACAGGCGGGGCGCTGAAACCTGTGAAAGGATGATCCAATCGCTGAGGTTCGCCTGCCGCCGGCCTGTTTTTATTTATCGTCGTCCATCGACAGGACAGCCATGAACGCTTCCTGCGGAATTTCTACGGATCCGACCGCCTTCATCCGCTTTTTGCCTTCCTTCTGTTTTTCCAGCAGCTTCTTCTTTCGTGAAATATCGCCGCCGTAACACTTGGCCAGAACGTTTTTGCGGAGCGACTTGATATTGGTGCGCGCGATAATCTTCCCGTTCACCGCCGCCTGCACCGGAATTTCAAACTGCTGCTTCGGGATCAGTTCCTTCAGCTTCACAGTAATGGAGTTGCCGCGGGCATAAGCGAAATCGCGGTGCACGATGATCGACAAGGCGTCGATCAATTCGCCGTTGAGCAGAATGTCCATCTTGACCAGATCGCTCTTTTTGTATTCGCTGATTTCATAGTCCAGCGACGCATAGCCCTTCGTACAGCTTTTCAGCTTATCAAAGAAATCAAATACAATCTCACCTAATGGAATTTCATATTCCAGCGTATTGCGGTTCGCGTCGATATAATGCATGTCCTTATAGATTCCGCGCTTGTTCTGACACAGCTCCATAACCGCGCCGATGTATTCGTTGGGCACCATGATGTTCGCGGTGACATACGGTTCTTCCAGTCGTTCGATCCGCTGGACTTCCGGCAGATGCGCCGGGTTGTCGATCTTGACCATCGAGCCGTCGGTCAGATAACAATGATAGATAACGCTGGGCGCCGTCGCGATCAGCGACAGGTTATACTCCCGTTCCAGCCGTTCCTGAACGACGTCCATGTGCAGCAGGCCGAGAAAGCCGCAGCGGAAGCCGAAGCCCAGAGCTTGGGACGTTTCCGCCTCAAACTGCAGCGAGGCGTCGTTCAGCTTGAGCTTTTCAAGCGCGTCGCGCAGATCGTTGTATTTCGCGGAATCGGTCGGATACAGACCACAGTAAACCATCGGATTCATCTTTCGATAGCCCGGCAGCGCTTCGTTCGCCGGATTGTCCGCCTTCGTGACGGTTGCGCCGACGCTGACGTCCTGCACGGATTTGATGCTCGCTGCAAACCAGCCGACTTCGCCGCACTCCAAAGCGTTGAGCTTGACTTCCTTCGGATTGCGCACGCCGCATTCCAGCACTTCATATTCAGCCTGATTATTCATGAAGCGGATTTTATCGCCGACCTGAATCCGGCCGTCCTTGACGCGGACAAAGACGATAACGCCGCGATAGGAATCATACACGGAATCAAACACCAGCGCTTTTAACGGAGCCTGCGGATCGCCGGCAGGCGCCGGAATCTTCTTCACGACTTCCTCCAGCACATCTTGAACGTTAAGTCCGGTCTTTGCCGATATCAACGGTGCTTCCGTACAATCCAGCCCGATGACGCTTTCAATTTCTTCCTTGACGACCTCCGGCTGCGCGCTTGGCAAATCAATTTTATTGATGACCGGCACGATCTCCAAATCGTTGTCCAGCGCTAAGTAGACGTTCGCCAGCGTCTGCGCCTCAATTCCCTGCGCCGCATCCACGACCAGCACCGCGCCTTCGCACGCCGCCAGCGAGCGTGAAACCTCATACGTGAAATCGACGTGCCCGGGGGTGTCGATCAGATGGAAAATATATTCCTCGCCATCTTTTGCTTTATATTTCAGCTGAACCGCGTTCAGTTTGATCGTAATGCCGCGCTCCCGTTCCAGATCCAGAGAATCCAGGATCTGATCAACCATTTCCCGATGCTGAACGGTATCGGTCATTTCCAGAATCCGATCCGCCAATGTGGATTTGCCATGGTCGATATGGGCAATGATCGAAAAGTTCCTGATCTTCGACTGATCCATCGCCATTCCTCCTTAAACTTCTGTCCTATTATATCAAAAGCCGACCTCAAAGAAAAGCAGAACCACTCCTCAAACGATGGGAAACAGGCTGAGCTTTACGTTTTCCCGACGGATTTGCCGAGCGTATGTGAATTTCTTGCGGCCTTCGATCCAAGCGGAACACCTGCATAATTGAACTGGCATTTTCAAATTTTTATACGGAATTATAGCGGAAGGAATGCAGCCGGAAAACATTGACTTCGTGCATTCCGTTCAATAATTGTGAGGATGGTTCCTTATTTCTGCATTCATCGTCTTACTTTATACCGTAATTCTTAACAATCTGATATCAGATAATAAACGAGGATTCCAAGGTTTAAATCTTTGCGCTTGAATTCCCCTCCCTTTTGCGTAACACGTTTCTCACATAAAAGCCCAAGCGAGTTCATCGAGCTGGCTTGGGCTATTGAATTGCTTTGATTATTTTGTCTGTCTTTTTGACAGGAGATGGATTCCCTGCCTGTTTTATCCTGAAAAAACAAGCTGCGCCTTTCCCTTTGGCGCCAGATTTCCGCCGGATTCAAGCTTTCGTTTTTACTTCGGCAAAGCTTCGCTTTCCTGCGGAGTGCCGGTTGGATGGGCAATCGCTTCAAACTGACAGCCGATCAGCTGCTTGCCTTTGCCATTGTAGAAATCTCTGGCACTGACCCGCTTTTTGCCTTCCATCTGCAGCTCAGTTACGATAAGCATCCCTTCACCCGCGGCGACCTGCATCCCGGTTTCGTCAAAACCGAGGATGGTGCCGCTCGGCTTTCCGGACCTCTCTTCGCGATAGCGCACGCCCCAGAACTTCATTTTCTGTCCGGCGATCACGCCATAGCCTACCGGCCAGGAGATCAGCCCGCGGATCTGATTATAGATCTGCCAGCCTGATTTAGAAAAATCAATCCGCTCCTGTTCTTTCGTGATATTCCAGGCGAAGCTGACCTGCGTTTCATCCTGGGGAACCGGCGTAATCCGGCCTTCGATATAGTCCAGCAGACATTCCTTAAGCAAGGCCGCGCCTGCCGCCATCAGCTTGTTATGCAGGATTTCCGTCGTATCTTCCGCTTCAATCGTTACTTTTTTGACCGCCAGCATATCCCCGGCGTCCATTTTCTTTACCATCTGCATGATCGTCACGCCGCTTTCCGTTTCGCCCTGAATGATTGCGGTATGAATCGGCGAGCCGCCGCGGTATTTCGGCAGCAGTGAAGCATGAACGTTAATGCAGCCGTATTTCGGCGCGTTCAGCACGGCTTCCGGAACCATCTGACCATACGCGCAGGTAACGATCAGCTCCGGGTTTAACGCCAGCACATCCGCATACTCCGTACGGATCTTCTCCGGCCGCAGCACCGGCAGCGCCAGCTGCTGCGCCAGAGCATGCACCGGCGTCGGCTGCAGCTTCTGCTGCCGCCCGACCTTCTTGTCCGGCTGCGATACGACCCCGACCAGTTCGACAAACGGCAGCTCGGTTAACGCCTGTAAAATCCCGCAGGCAAATTCCGGCGTGCCCATAAATAAGACTCTTGTTTTCAAGAGGCATCCCTCCTTTTTCGTTTACGTCAACGATTATACCATAAACAAAAGGAAGATGCGCGGTTCATTGGCCGAAAGCCGAGGTGATCATGCGCACGGAACCATCGACGACGCGGATGACCATCTCGGAAATATTTGCCCCCAGCTGACCTGCGGCGTTTTCCTGAATCTGATACATCGAGGCCCGGTGAACGGGCGGCTCAATCACTTCTTCCTGTTCAATCTGCCGGTTGAATTCGTCGATCCGCTGCTGGATCGTGGATTCCGGCTGCTGCTGATTGAGCGTACTGCCGATACTGACGACGATTAAAATCAAAAAGGCGTCCAGAATAAACCGTTTCATTCGATCCCTCCGTTCGTTAACGCTTCGACTAAGATCCGTAAGGAGTGGCGGACTTCCTCCGTGCTGTTCTGGTCCGTTCCCAATTCCAGCAGCACCATGTTCTTGGCCATATCCTGATTGTAAACAGACTGCCGCTGGAAAACTGATCTCATTATACCCGGCATCACCTGGTTGATTTTGTCGGTTAATTGCCGGGAATGTTCCATCACGTGAGCGGCATTGGAAGATTTCATGCCGACGACAAACATCATCTTTGCATAAGTGACCCCGTCGCTCTCCAAGATGGAAGCGGAACGCGGCGCGGAGTCGCGGTGCAGGTCGATGACCAGATCAAAGCCGCCGTGTTCGGCGAACGTATCGTTGATATGACGGCGGGAAATCGTATATAATTGGTTGTATTTCAGCCCTTCCTCCTCCGCTTCACGCAGGAAATTCCCGGTCTGAAAATAAACATAATAACCCTCTTCTTCTAACATTTTCGCCAGCTCCATGCCGATTTCATAGGTCGTCGTACCGTCGCTGTACGTTTCCGACTGATGGGTGTTATAGATGTAAACGGATTTTTTCTCCGGTTTTTCTTCCTTTTCAAATTTCGGTACAAACGGCTCGTTGACCACGACCTCATCAATTCGTTCCACCGCCTGTTTGAAGTCCGGCAGCAGCGCCAGCTGTTCCTTGATCGAGATGCGGTCCAGGTCGATCACCGGATGCAGGATCGACTCCAGCACCGAGGTTTTATTCTGCGAAAGTAAATCGCGGAAGCCGCTAAAGAATGACGTCATGACGAGAAAGGCCAGGATCAACAGACATTTGAGCGTAATTTTCAGCTTTGTTTTCAAGGAAAAAAGCCCCCTCTCTTTCCGCAGTTTATGCGGGGAAAGGGGGGCTCATGACTACATCTGGGAGTAGCGGGGATGAAGCACCTGATTGATCGCTGTCGAAATCACTTCCGTCAAATGCTTGACCTCCTCATCCATTTCTTTGGGCGTGACGACCATCTGGTAGGATTCCTGATAATGGATATGTTCCATCACCTTATCATAATCATCGCATTGGATCGTCGAAAGAACCTGATCGATCAGCGCTTCAATGCTGACGACCGTGGCGACGCCAATCGCGACGACGGGAGCCTGCACCAACTTTTCGTTGAGCACTTTGCGGTGATTGCCGACCCCGCCGCCGGGCTGAATCCCGGTATCGCTGATCTGGATCACCCGGTTGATCCGTTCGATGGAACGGGTTGCCAGCGCGTCGATCGCGATCACAAAGTCGGGCTTAAACTGCCGGGCGACCGCCTGGACAAATTCCGCGGTCTCCAGACCGGTCTGCCCCATTACACCGGGAATGATGACCGCGACCTCGCTGGTTCCCTGCGCCAGTTCTGCTTCATTCAGCCGATGCAGATGAGCCGTAACGATCACCTCGCGGGCCGCCATTGGACCTAAAGAATCCGCCGTGATTTCCTGATTGCCCAACCCGACGATTAACGTCCGCGTCCCAGTACACTTCAAGCCCTCAACAACCTGTTTCAAACAATCCGCAGTCACGGCGATCGCTTCCTTTCGCTGAGTTGCGTCGTTCAGGTCGTCCAGCTCAATCGTGATATACTCACCCGGCTGCTTTTCAATTTCCTCGCACGGATGGTGAATTGAAATATGATGGGTCGTGATCCCGCGGTAACTTTTCTTTGTATGGGTAAAATTCTCATTGTCCTGTAAATCCAGCACTTCTTCATAGGCCAGATCGGTTCTGTGTTTGCGCATACGCTCACCTCGGACTTAGTATGCGCTGAAAGAACGCCGGTTATGCGTCGGATTCCAAAAGAAAACAATTTGTTTTTACCGGTTCCGGCTTGTTTTCTTGTCACCTTTTTCCATTAGTGTTTGCATTTTCACCTTCCTTTTGTTATAATTCTTAAGGTATAAATGCGGAGGAGGTGTCAGAATGCCAAACATCAAGTCTCAGAAGAAACGTTCGATTACTAATTTAAAGAGAAATGCAGCGAAAACTGCGGAAAAATCCGCGCTGAAGACGGCGATCAAGGAAGTCCTGGTTGCGGTTGAAGCAAAGGATAAGGAAAAGGCAGTTGCAGCGTACAACACTGCAAATTCTTTATTAGATAAAGCCGTTACCAGCCATCTGAAGCACAAGAACTACACAGCGCGTCAGAAGGCTCGCTTAGCGAAAGCGGTCAACTCTCTGTAAGATGCGAAAAAGATCCGGAATCCGGATCTTTTTTTATGGGCTCTTTCAAAAATAGTGTTGGTGAGAGAAAAACCGAAACAAGAAAGACGCAGA
>NZ_JADNPO010000038.1:0-28826 GCF_015558105.1 Holdemania sp. 1001095H_141210_F2 | reverse complement strand
GTAAATACCCGTGGTTGGATTTTCACCAACTAGATGTATGCCATGCCCGGCACACAAACAGAAAAGGAACGGTTTCCCGCTCCTTTCTGGACTGATCACGTTGAGATCGGTCGTTATTTGTTGTTCTGACGATTGCTCTGGTTGTTCTGACGGTCAGACTGGCGCTGACGATCAGACTGGTGCTGACGGTCATTGTTCTGCTGGAACTCGTTTTCCTGCGAGAATTCAGAGCGGTATTCGTTGTTCTGACGGCTGTTTTCCTGATTGTTCTGACGGTCAGACTGGCGCTGACGATCGGATTGATGCTGACGGTCGTTGTTCTGCTGGAACTGGTTTTCCTGCGAGAATTCAGAACGGTACTGGTTGTTCTCACGGCTGTTGCTCTGGTTGTTCTGACGATCGGACTGGTGCTGACGATCGTTGTTGTTCTGCTGGAACTGATTTTCCTGCGAGAATTCAGAGCGGTACTGGTTGTTCTGACGGCTGTTTTCCTGGTTGTGCTGGCGGTCAGACTGATGCTGACGGTCGTTGTTGTTCTGGCTGTACTGGTTGTTCTGATTGTTCATGATTTCCATCTCCTGTCCAAATTCGGTGGCATGCTTGCAAATTTCTTTTTGCTTCACATTTTGAAGATACTCGCTTTTGCGTTCGACCAGGGCTTCCTGGTAATCGGCGCCCAACTCGTAAGCCATCTCATACTTGTAATCGTTCTGGCTTTTCCGGGAAGGACACTGATACTCGCGTTTACGATAATCCATCATTTTTCTCACCTCAATAACAGTATGGCTGTCTTTGTCAGAAGACATTCAGGTGAAATCAAAACGAACGCTTGGGAAGAAATGGAAAAAGCCGGGGTCCTTCACGACTCCCCCGGCTGAATTAGAAAGCTTATGCTTCATTTATATCTATTTTGTTTAAAACAGGTCGTCTTCCTGCGGCGTTGCGGGTGTGACGACGACGGTTTCCATTTTCTCAATGCACTCGTCGATCAAGGCTTCAAAATCCCAGCCGGCTTCCATCTTTTCCGCTTTTTCCGGATGCGGCTTGGTCACCGGATTCTTCGGGGTAAAGATCGTGCAGCAGTCTTCAAATGGCAGAATCGACGTTTCATAGGTGTTGATGCGGCGGGCCACGTCGATGATTTCCAGCTTATCGTAGGTGACGACCGGCCGGATTACCGGCATGTCGATGACATGATTGATCGTCTGCATACTTTCCAGCGTCTGCGAAGCGACCTGCCCGATGCTTTCACCGTTGACGATCGCCAGGCATTTGTATTTCTGCGCGACCCGCTCGGCAATCCGATACATCATCCGGCGCATGATCGTGATCGCGTAGCTTTCGTCGCAATGCTTGTAAATCGCCAGCTGCAGATCGGTAAATGGAATGATATGCACCTTGATGCTGCCCTGGTATTTCGAGATGATCCCGGCTAAGTCCAACACTTTTTTCTGAGCGCTGCTGGAGGTATACGGCGGGGAGGCATAGTGAATGCATTCGATCTCCACGCCCCGCTTCATCGTCAGGTAGCCGGCGACCGGCGAATCGATGCCGCCGGAAAGCATCAGCAGTGCTTTGCCGCCCATGCCGACCGGATAGCCGCCGGCGCCTTTGACGGTATCGGCCATCACATAAGTAAATTCCTCGCGGACCTCAATCCCGATCCGCAGATCCGGGTGGTGGACGTCGACCTTCATTTCGCTTTCCTTCAAGATTTTCGTCGCGACGGCACGATTGATCTGATCGCTGACCATCGGGAATTTCTTATCATGACGGCGGGTTTCGACCTTAAAGGTCCCCTGGCCGCGTTCCATCGCCACCTGATAGCCGGTTTCCACCATCGCGTCGAGACCAGAACGGATTTTCAGGCAGAGGGAAAATGAACTCAGGCCGAAGATTTCCTTCAGAATCGCGCAGATTTCCTCCGGTTCCGTTCCATGCAGGTGAATATATAAGCGGTCAAAGGTCCGCTCATACGTCAATTTGTCATAAGCGCTTAACGAGGCGCGGATGTTGTCGGTCAGCTTTTTGATAAAATCCTTACGGTTTTTACCCTTGGTCGACAATTCGCCATAACGGACTAAAATGTGATCATAGTGAATGGGTTCCATATTTATGTAATATCTCCTTCAGTTCCCGCAGAAATCGATCGACTTCTTCCGGCGTGTTGCGGCTGGAAAAACTGCAGCGGATGCTTGACAGTGCCCGCTTATCGCTCATCCCCATCGCCTTGAGGACATGGGATGGCGTTTTGGACTTGCTGGAACAGGTGCTCTGCGCGGAAACGCAGATATTCCGGCTGTTAAGCGCGTTCATCATGACTTCCGACGGGATCGTTTTGCATGAGAAATTTAAAATTGCGCTGACGCCGTCGTCCGGACTGTTAATTTCAATCTCAGGCAGCTGGGCCAGCCCTTCGCGCATCCGCCGATTCAGCTGACGGGTCACCATCCGGTACTGCGTCTGTTCTTCCAGAGCCAAACGCAAAGTTTTGGCCAGCGCGATGTCGGCAATGGAATTGGCCGTGCCGCCGCGCAGTCCCTGTTCCTGCTGACCGCCGCTGATGATCGGCACCAGATTCACATGCTGCTTCTTCATCAAAAAGCCGCTGCCCTTCAAGCCCTCAATCTTATGCGCGGAAAAGCTTGCCAGATCGACCTGGCTCAGATCCAGATCAATTCGCTTCAGCGCCTGAACACAGTCGATATGAAGCAAAGCGTGGCTGTTTTTCCGGACGATCTTTTTAATGGCTTCCAGCGGCATGACGCTGCCGACTTCATTATTGACCGCCATGATCGAAACCAACGCCGTTTTCTCGCTCAGCGCCTGCTCAAGTTGATCCAGACGGACTACGCCGCGTTCGTCGACGTCCAGCCAGGTCACGTCAAACCCGAACACCTCTTCCAGCTGGCGCATCGCGTTGGCGACACTGGAATGTTCGACCTTCGTCGTTATCAGATGGTTTTTCCTGCCCATCGCGGCAAACGCCGCGCCCTTGATCGCCATGTTGTTGGCCTCGCTGGCGCCGCTGGTAAAAATAATTTCATGCGGCTGCACTTTCAGAAGAGAAGCAATCTGCGTGCGGCTTTTTTCCATCAGGCGGGAAATTTCCATCCCTTCATCATACAAAGATTCGCTGTTGGCGAACGATGTTTCCAACAGCGAGTTGACCAGTTTGCGGACTTCCGGATGCACCGGCGTCGTACTGGCGTTATCAAAATAAATCGCGTTATCAGGCAGCACTTTGCGCATTCTCCTTTATCAGCTTCTCATACGACCCCGGATGGATTCGTTCAATCGTCGCCAGCGCCACGGTCAGCGCCTGCGTGTATTCGCCATTGCGGAAGCACAGCTCGGCCCGGGTCAGCTCGGAGTCGATATCCGGATACGTCGAACGGTATTTATTCCCGAAAACAATCGTATTCTCCACCATGATCGCCATGGCGACAAGGTTGTTCACATTGTTGTACAGCTTGTAAATATAATCGATCGCGTCGTTGAGCGTGGCGTTCATCAGCTGCACATTGAGCGGCGTATCGGTTAAAAGATCTTCAATCGAGCGGACATATTCGACAGCCCGCGCCAGATCACCTTCATAGGTGGCGGAAATCGCCGGCAGTTTGTTCTTGCGGATTTTGACCTGCATCTCATTCATGATCAGCTGCAGCTTCAGCAGCTGCTTCTTCCCCCGGGCCTCGTCGCTGCAGGCGCTGTCCAGCCGCGCTTTCAGCTGGTTGACCTCAGTCAGCACGGCGTCGGCTTCCTGCTGAAGCTCTTTCAGGGAAATCAAAATCGTCGAAGCCGGAACGGAATTGCCTTTGATCATCTGCATGATCTTGACGCGCATATCTTCGATTTCAATGATCCGCTGCTCGCGCAGTTTAATCTGATCACTCAGATCCTCGATCCCAAACCGCACGGAAACCTTCGCCATCAGCTGGCGGACATACTGACTGTTTTCTTTCAGCTGCAGCACGGTCTTTTCTGCTTTTTCCTCAGCCTGACGCATTTCGTCATAGCTCTGGCCTTCTTTTTCAATCTGCGCCAACAACTGACTGAGCCGCTTTTTATCCTCGTCCAGATGCGCCCGGATATGAACGGCTGTCCCCTGCTTCAGTGCAGCCAGATCTTCTTTCAGCGTCTCGCTGATCACTTCCAGATTGCGCGGCACTTCCAGATGGTGCAGATAAACGCCCTTTTGTTTCTGCATCGAATAACTGCGCGAAACCTCGTCGATCAAATTCGGAATCAGTCCGCGCGCTTCCTGAAGCAGCTGCGGCAGGTTATTAATGATATCGGTCAGATCGCCCAGCGCTTCGCGGATTTCTACCAGCTCTTCCGAAGCTTTTTCAAACTCCGACGCATACATCCACTCCTCAAACGCCGAGAACATTTTCTCCGTCGCGGCGATCCGGTTTTCTATTGTCTCCCAACAGAACGACAGCTGCGCGCTCTTTTCCTGCGCCTGCAGCTTCAGCGTCCGGAATTCTTCCTTCATCTGCGTGACTTCCGCCCGCTGCGCTGTTTCCTTTTCGAGAATTTTATCCAGGAACGCTTCCAGCTGATGGACCTGTTCCTCGCCCAGCTCCATCATGTTGTCCAGATCGTCCAGGTTGATGCGCGCGTCTTTCAGCTTACCGACCAGAACCATGTCTTCCGTGTCCGCCAGCATCTGCGCGATCTGCTTCAGATTGGCCTGCGCCAGTTCAAAATCATCCTTGCAATGCGTGACCTGCGCCATCGTCTCCTGATTGACGCGAGCAATCGCCACGGCTTTGTTCAGCTTAAACGGCAGCGGCACGCTCTTGATCGAGTTGTACCGGACTTCCAGCTCCGACAGCTGCGCCTTGCAGTTTTTAATCTTTACCTTTCGCACGATGAACCAGATTATAAAAAGAACAAGAATGACCACCATGGCGATGATCACTTCTTTTCGTGTCAGAATTTCCAGTACCTTCTCCAACGCATACCACCTCTTAGTTCTTATTTTATCATAAAGCGACAAACTCTCATAGGTTAAAATCAAGTTTTTGACAACTTCTTATTCCCGATGGAAAACGCCGCAAAGTCCAACTTTTCTTATCATTTAAAGGATCAGTTCCATCAGAATTTCATCATCGTCCCGCTCGCCGGTTTCCGTAAAGCCCAACGACCGATACAATCGCGCCGCGGCCTGATCTGCCTCACGGTAACATAAAACAACGCGTTTTAGCCGGCGTTCACGCAGGCTTTGCAGCAGCAGCTCCATCGCCTTCCGGCCATAGCCCCGGCCCTGAAACCGCTGATCAATAAAGAATTGATCAAGAATGACCGTTGTTCCCAAATCTGTTTCCCGCGTCATTATCAGACCAAGTTTGTCTGTTCCTTCCTCGATCAGACTTACTTCGCTGTTTTGATGGCGATACGCATAAGCGCGAGCTAAAATCATCGGCGCGCTGCTCAAATATCCGCTTTGTTCCGGCGTCACGCTCAGACAGCAGGCCTGACGGTAATTGTGTTGATCGATCGTTGTAAATTGCATCTTTTTCCCTCCTGCCGCCGGTTTGAATTTCCCTGCGGCGCTCATTTTTTCATTATAAACTGCCCCTCGCTCACAATTCAACTCCGATTCCTGCAAAACGCCTTTATCTAAAGGGATTTATTTCATTTTTCGATTGACAGGGAGCGAAGAAATCTGCTATACTTACCTAGCGTTTAATAATAGCAGCTTACAAAGTTGCGCAACCGGCGTTGGTACTGGAATTCTTTCCAGAGCAGAAGTAACTTGCTGCTTCAAGCGAAACTGCCGTCTACCAACACCCTGCGTCAATGATTTGTACCTGTTGTTGTTTTATGTGCCATAAAACACACAAGGAGGAATTGAAAATGGCAAGAAATACTGGACCAGTTTGGAAAATTTCCCGTCGTCTGGGCTTCTCGATCCTGGAAACAGGCGAGGAACTGCAGCGCCGCACTTATGCGCCAGGTCAGCACGGACCGACAAAGCGGATTAAGCTGAGCAACTACGGCACGCAGCTGCGTGAAAAGCAGAGAATCAGAAACATGTATGGCGTTAACGAACGTCAGTTCGCGAACACTTATGTGAAAGCAGAAAAGATGGCTGGCGTTAAGGGTCACAACTTCCTGTGCCTGCTGGAATCCCGTCTGGATAACATCGTTTACCGCATGGGCTTCGCCAGAACTCGCCGCGCTGCCCGTCAGTTAGTCAACCATGGTCATATCCTGGTTAACGGCAAGAAGGTCGATATCCCTTCCTTCACGGTAAAGCCGGGTTCTACGGTTGAAGTTAAGGAAAAGTCCAAGTCGATGGCCTGCATCGCCGATGCGCTGGAAGCAACGCTGAACACACCGGCTTTCGTTACCGTTGATAAGGAAAACAAAAAGGGCACCTATGTCCGCCTGCCGGAACGGAACGAACTGAATCAGGAAATCAACGAACTACTGGTTGTCGAATACTACAACCGATAAGTCAAAAGAAGCCTTCTAGCAAGGCTTTTTTTGTATTTTCGCCTTGTTTTTCAAGCGGCATTCCGCTACACTGAAAATAGAGAAAGAAGGCAAACGTATGGGTGAATTATCAAAGCTGCCGAATCTGGGAAAAGAATTGGAACGCCAGCTGAACGAAGTCGGAATCACCACCGCGGATCAGCTGATCGCGCTGGGCGCCCAGCAAGCCTGGTTAAAAATTAGGGCTGTCGATCCTTCCGCCTGTATCCACCGCTTGTACGCGCTGGAAGGCGCGATTCAGGGCATAAAGAAAAGCGAGCTCAGCCCCGATAAGAAGGCCGAGCTCAAAGATTTTTATTCTGTCTACAAATAAGCGTCAGGCGAATTCTTCGGAATTCGCTTTTTAAATCAGAAAGCGAAGATAGTCCAGATCGACCTGCATATAGCCGACTACGCCTTGTCCCAGATCGACTTTAATCCACTTGTAGCCATCTTCCAGAACCGTGGCGCTGATTAAATCCACAGGCAAGCTTTCACCCGGGCTCAGCTCCGCGATCACGGTTCCTGAAATCACGGCATTGCGCACATAATAGATGTTGCGGCGGCCGACGCCGTGCACGACCTGCACCGTAACATACGGATTAATCCACTGAATATCCTGTCCCCCCTCTTCGTTCTCGCCGATAATCACCGGATAGTTTTTATACGCGGTATTCAGATCACAGCGGCCGGGCACGCCGGGCACAGATCCGCTGCTCGTATATTGCCACATCCCGCAGGGCAGCGACGGTCCGTTGACATTCCATTGGGCCAGCCACAGATCGTAGCGGTCCAGCTCGCTCAAGATCAGCTTGTTAAGAAACCAGTCCAGACTTGCGTAAACCATCGGATAGAAGCCGGCTTCTTCTATTTTCTGGCAGGTGTAGCGGCAGATTTCAGTATTCAGCGCTTTGTTATACAGTGTTCCGTGGCGTTCTTTATAACCGTCTGCATCTTCCATGTCGATTGCGACCGGCATGCGTGGAGAAAAATGCCGGGCCAGCGCGATCAACTTTTCGGCCTCACGCATCATCTCGGATTCGTTTAAAGCATAGCTGTAATGATACAGTCCGTATGGCAGCCCCGCGTCGTTGCATTTACGCACATTCTCACGAAAGCGTAAGTCTTCAACGAAGTGACCCCAGCTTGACCGCAGCATCACCGCTTCCACGCCAGACGCCCGGACCTGCCGAAAATCCACATTTCCATCATACTGACTGATGTCGATGACTTTCATATTGTGTCCTCCTTTCTTCCCGGATTGTCCGGTAATCCATTTTATTCACGGAGAAGAAGGCGCTCTGGCGCATGTTCCTAAACAGTTGAAACAAAAAAGGTGCGGTGAATATCTTTACGATATCCGCCACACCATTTTATTGATCACGCCCACGTAGCTCTGAATAATCTTCACCACTTTCGTGCTTACATTTTCTTCAACATAATCCGGGACCGGAATTCCGTAATCCCCGGACAGATTCATCTGTACTGCCGTATCGACTGCCTGCAGCAGCGACTTTTCATCAATTCCTGCTAAAACAAAGCAGGCTTTATCCAAGGCTTCCGGTCTTTCCGTGGATGTCCGGATGCAGACGGCCGGAAATGGATGGCCTATGCTGATAAAGAAGCTGCTTTCCTCCGGTAATGTGCCCGAATCCGAGACCACCGCAAAGGCATTCATCTGCAGGTGATTGTAATCATGAAAGCCTAACGGTTCATGTTGAATCACCCGCGGATCGAGCTGAAAGCCTGACGCTTTCAAACGATTGCGGGAACGCGGATGACAGGAGTACAGAATCGGCATATCATATTTTTCCGCCATTTTATTAATCGCGTTAAACAACGAAAGGAAATTCTTTTCCGTATCCAAATTCTCTTCCCGGTGAGCGGAAAGCAGAATATAGCGATGCGGCTGCAAGCCCAGCTTTTCTAAAATCGTCGAGCTTTCAATTTCACTCAGATTCTGATGCAGCACTTCCGCCATCGGCGATCCGGTTACATAGACGCGCTCTTTCGGCAGACCGCATTCATGCAGATACTTTCGCGCATGCTCAGAATACGCCAGGTTGACATCGGAAATGATATCGACGATCCGGCGGTTTGTTTCTTCCGGCAGACATTCGTCTTTGCAGCGGTTCCCGGCTTCCATATGGAAAATGGGAATATGCAGACGCTTGGCGGCGATCGCAGATAAACAGGAATTGGTATCTCCCAGAATCAATAACGCTTCCGGATGAATTTGACTCATCAGCTTGTAGGAACAGTTGATGATGTTGCCTACGGTTGCGCCTAAGTCGTCCCCTACCGCATCCATATACACTTCCGGATCCGCGATCTTCAGGTTTTCAAAGAAGATCCCATTTAACGTGTAGTCATAGTTCTGGCCCGTATGGGCTAAAACCACATCAAAATATTTCCGGCATTTGTTGATCACCGCCGCCAGCCGGATGATTTCCGGCCGCGTGCCCACGATGATTAAAAGCTTAAGTTTTCCGTTATCCTGAAAATGGATAGAAGAATAATTGGTTCTGATTTCACTCATTCTGCTGCCTTCCTCCCTACTTCTTCAAAAAAGGTATCGGGTTGCTCCGGGTTAAAGATTTCATTGCACGTCATCACAGTAACCAGATTTTCAGTTTCTGACAGATTGATGATGTTGTGCGTCCACCCGGGAATCATATAGACGGCTTCTATCTTCTCACCTGACACTTCAAATTCAACAAGTTCCCCGGTATGAATATTCCGTTCCTGAATTAAGCCATGACCCGCTACGACAATGAACTGTTCCCATTTGCTGTTATGCCAATGCTGCCCTTTTGTAATGCCAGGTTTACTGATATTAATACTGACCTGACCGCAGTCCAGCGTATGCAGGAGTTCCGTAAAGCTCCCGCGTGCATCACAGTTCATCTTCAGTTCATACTTAAATTTCTCCGCCGGAAGATAAGTTAAGTATAAACTATACAATTTCTTCGCAAAGGAGCCTTCCGGAATTTTAGGCATCATTAACGTCTCCGGCTGCGCTTTGAATTGTTCCAGTAAATCGACAATCTCGCCCAGGGTAACCTTATGCGTCACAGGCACGCAACAATAACGTCCGGCTTCTTTTAGAACCGTTTCTACTCCGTCAAATTCACAGTGCTGTTCTTTTCCTTCCAGAAGATCAAACATGCCTTCGATCAGATCATCAATGTAAAGTAATTCTAATTCTGTACTTCTGTCATTCACAGTGAACTCTTCATCATTCGCCACAGCCCAGCAGAACGTCGACACCGCTGAATTGTATTTAGGACGGCTATGGCCCATTAAGTTCGGAAACCGGTACACCGCGACTTTGGCTCCCGTTTCTTCAGCATACTGAAAAAACAGTTCTTCGCCTGCTTTCTTACTTTTGCCATACTCCGATTCCCCAAACCTTCCAGCCAGCGTCGCCTGAATCGAAGAACTCAGCATGATCGTCGCGTTGTTCTGATGTTTTTTCAATAATTCCAACAATGTCGATGTAAACCCAAAGTTTCCCAACATGAATTCAGCCGGATCCTGAGGCCGGTTGACGCCTGCCAGATGGAATACAAAATCAGCTTTTTCACAGTACAGTTCTAATTCTTCTACCGTAGATTCCCGATCATATTCATAGATCTCATCGACCTTCAATCCCGGCCGAGTTCTATTTTTATTTTCTTTGATATTCTTCAGATTGGCAACCAGAGCTGTTCCTACCATACCCTTAGCGCCTGTAACTAATATGTTCATTCCACACCGCCTATCACGTTGATATTGTACTATTTGTTTAAATGGGATTCAAGGAATTATTTTTGTACCATCCTCTATAAAAGTCTAAAGATTCGTTTTTATACCTTATTGTTTATTATATCCCTGGCCAATATTTATATCAGCTATTCAATAAGGAAAACCGTTTAATCTCACCCCAATAAAACGCTGGTATATCCCTTTTCTTTTACCGGTTTAAGCCCTACATTATAATAAATTCTTTTCAATTTCCTGATTTCTATTATTAAATTGATATAAATTATTAACAATCTCTAGTCCAATTCCAATGTCATCTCATAAATAATTAATTCACAAAATATTATCAACGACTCATTTTCTGTTATGAACGGTTATTCAAAAAAGAACTTTCTAACACCTTGAAGTAACAAAAAAGGGCGGATTTCTCCGACCTCTTTGCATTAGATCACTTCAGGATTTTCAATCACGTGCAGAACATATTGCCCATTCTCCACGTCCACTTTCATCGTGCAGTTGCCCTCGTTGCCCCGTTCAATCATCTTACGGGCAATCAAGGTTTCAATCGTTCTCTGGATATGCCGCTTCATCGGCCGCGCTCCGAAGACCGGATCCACGCCCAGCTCAACGATCTTCGCCTTTGCCGCGTCGGTGACTTCAAGCGCAATATCCTTCTTCGCTAACCGGCCAGCCAGTTCATGCAGGAACTTATCAGCGATCTTGATCAGCACTTCATTGTTCAAGGCATTGAAGACGATGATCTCATCGATCCGATTGACGAATTCCGGTTTGAAATACTTATGGACTTCGTCCATATACCGGCGGTTGCGTTCTTCCTTATCGCTGTCGAACGCATATTGTGAGCCGAGGTTGCTGGTCATGATGATCAGCGTATTCTTGAAGTCGACGGTGACGCCCTTGTTATCGGTGATCCGACCGTCGTCCAGGATCTGAAGCAGGATGTTGAAGACATCCGGATGAGCCTTTTCCACTTCGTCCAGCAGCACGATGGAATACGGCTTTCTGCGCACTGCTTCCGTCAGCTGACCGCCCTCGTCGTAACCGACATATCCCGGAGGCGCGCCGATCAACCGCGACACGCTGTGCTTCTCCATGTATTCGCTCATATCAATCCGGATGATCTTCGATTCATCGTCAAATAACTGCTCCGCCAGCGCCTTGGCCACTTCGGTCTTACCGACGCCGGTCGGGCCTAAGAACAAGAACGAACCAATCGGCCGGTTTTCATCCTGAATCTGCGCCTTGGACCGCAGAATCGCTTCCGTGACCAGCTCCAGCGCCTCATCCTGACCGATGACCCGCTGCGCCAGCGCGTCCTGCAGATGCAATAATTTCTGCCGTTCCGTTTCAATCAGCTTGCTGACCTCGATGTGCGTCCAGCGGGAAACGACCTTGGCGATCTGTTCCTCATCGACGATCTCCTGGATCATGTGTTCCTCTTTTTTGTTCTGCGCCGACTCGCGGATTTTCCGCTCCAGCGTCGGGATCGTGTCATACTGCAGCTTCGCCGCTTCCTCATAGCGCGCTTCGTTCTGCGCCTGCGTGAAGTCCAGGCGGGCTTTTTCCAGCTGCTCCTTGTAAACCTTGGCTTCGTCCAGCTTACGCTTTTCCTGCTGCCATTGGTTGTATTTGATTTCTTTTTCTTCTTTCAGATCCGCCAGTTCCCTGCGCAGCTCCTCCAGCCGCTGCAGCGTCTTGGCGTCGGTTTCCTTTTTCAGCGCCGTTTCTTCAATTTCCAGCTGCATAATCCGCCGCATCAGCTCGTCCAGCTCTGTCGGCATCGAATCCATCTCCACCCGCAGTGAAGCGCAGGCTTCATCGACCAAATCGATCGCTTTATCCGGCAAAAACCGGTCGGTGATATAGCGGTTGGACAGCGTCGCCGCAGCAATGATCGCTTCATCGAGAATCTGTACGCCATGATAGCTTTCAAACCGATCCTTCAAGCCCCGCAGGATAGAGATTGTGTCTTCCACGGACGGTTCGTCGACCTGAACTTTCTGGAACCGGCGTTCCAGCGCCGCATCCTTCTCAATATACTTGCGGTATTCATCAAACGTCGTCGCTCCGATACATTTCAGTTCGCCCCGCGCCAACATCGGCTTCAACAGGTTGGCTGCGTCCATGGAGCCTTCCGTCTTGCCCGCGCCGACCAGATTATGAATCTCGTCGATAAACAGGATGATGTTGCCGTCCGCCTGCTTCACTTCGTTCAGCACCGCTTTCAGCCGTTCCTCAAACTCGCCACGGTATTTTGCGCCGGCGATCAGTGCGCCCATATCCAGCTCGATCAGTTTCTTTTCCTTCAAGCCGAATGGAACGTCGCCGTTCATGATCCGCCACGCGATGCCCTCGACAATCGCCGTCTTCCCGACACCCGGTTCGCCAATCAGCACCGGGTTATTCTTTGTTTTCCGCGACAAGATCTGGATAACCCGCCGGATTTCCTCATCCCGGCCGATAACCGGATCGATCTTGCCGCTCTTGACGTCCTCGACCAGATCGTGTCCGTATTTCTGCAGCGCATCCAGTTGATTTTCCGCGTTCTGTTCATTCATCTTCATTCCACCTCGTCTTTCTTCCTCCGCTTTTTCAAGCGCTTTTTTCGTAATTCCGGTCGCTTCCAGAATCGCCTTGGCGACGGCGCTGCCACCGAACAACAAGCCGATCAGAAATGCTACCGAACTCATATAGGTTTCTTCGTGTGCCTGACTCCACTTCAGCGCTTCCTGATACGCCTGATTCACCTCGCGGGAGAGGTTCGGTTGAGCGCCGGAAGTACTGGAAGGCAGCCGTTTCATATAACTGTCGACGATCTGCAGCGTCCGTTGCTTGTCTTGTCCCAGCCGCTGCCACAAGCCGTCGATGCCGTCGTCTTCAAAAATTGCTTTCAGACAATGCTCGACGTTCAGCTCGCTCTGGCCCTGCGCCTGCGCCAGCTGGATCGCTTCCATTAAGATCCGCTGCAATCGTTCTGTCATCTGATCAATATTCATAGGATGTCCCTCCTTACACTCGTTAGTATATCACTTTTAGCACTCTAGTCAATAGAGTGCTAAACAAAATTTTTAAGAAAAGGGTTCGTTGTCCCGAAACCCTTTCCATCGTTATTTAAAAGCTTTCTTGAACTTGTCGAAGACGGATTCCTTCCCGCCTTTCGCCTGCAGCTTGCGCAGCTTTTCATACATTTCTTTTTCTTCGCCGCTCAGCTTCTTCGGGATTTCGATCTTCACCTCAACGAGCTGATCGCCTTGACCAGACCCGCGCAGATCTTTCACGCCCTTGCCTTTCAGCCGGAACTGCTGGCCGTTCTGCGTTCCTGAAGGAATCGTCAGCTCGACGTCGCCATAAACCGTTGGCACGTCGACCGAACAGCCCAGTGTTGCGTCCACTGAAGAAATCGGAATCGTAATGTAGATATTCCGGCCGTCGCGCACGAAATAATCGTGCTTCATGACCATGATCTCGATATACAGATCGCCGTTTGGCCCGCCGTTGGCGCCGCGTTCACCTTTGCCGGATACCCGCAGCTGCTGCCCGGACTGAATGCCGGCCGGGATCTTGACGTCGACGCTCACGCGTTTATGTTCATAACCCTTGCCGCCGCACTTGGAGCATTTTTTACGGATTTTCTTACCCGTGCCGCCGCAGTCCGGGCAGACACTCTGGGACTGGAATACCCCGAACGGCGTCCGCTGCTGCGTAACGACCGTTCCGGAACCGTGACACGTCGGACAGACGGTAACGTCATCCTTGGAATGCGCACCGGTTCCCATGCATTGAGAACACTGTTCATCCACGTCGATCGTGATCGTCTCCGTCTTGCCGAAGATCGCGTCCATAAAGCTGATCTTCATCTGCATGTAGCGGTCCTGACCCTTGCGCGGGCCGTTGGACCGGGCCCGGGATCCGCCGCCGCCAAAGCCGCCGCCGAAGAACGATCCGAAGATATCGTTCAGATCGTCAAATCCGCCGCCGCCAAAACCGCCGCCGAAGCCGCCGGCGCCCATACCGTCCATTCCCGCATGACCGAACTGATCATAGGTCGCCCGTTTCTGCGGGTCGCTGAGCACTTCGTAGGCCTCGTTGACTTCTTTAAATTTTTCTTCTGCACCCGGTTCCTTGTTCACATCCGGATGGTATTGCTTCGCCAGTTTTCGATAGGCTTTTTTTATTTCATCATCGGAAGCGCCTTTGCTGATGCCCAGGACTTCATAATAGTCGCGCTTTTCGCTCATAAAACATCACCCTCCTGCTACTCTATACTTTTGATGAACCGGTCCAGGCCCGCGCCGCCGGTAACCCGGATCCGCGGCAACCTGTACAAATCCATTCCGGGTTTTATTTTACCATATTCTGTCGTAAAAGCCAGCTGAACCCCAGCTTCCTGTAAAATTTCTACGGCGTGATCGTTCACGTCGCCAAACGGATAACAGTAGACGAAGCCGCCGTCGACATATTCCAGCGACTGCCGGGTATCCGCTACGCCCTCATCGTGATCGACGCACAGGATCCGTCCGCCATGGCCGGCCTTGCATCCGCCCTGATGCATCAGGAAGGAATGCGACTGCAGCTCTAAGCCATCCTCGCGCATCTGAAAAAACTCATACGGCAGCTGCGGATTCATCCAGCCCGTGATCAGAAACAGCGTCGCGTTATAGCCGAAATCCTTTAATACCGGATAAGCATATTGATAAACCCTCGGATCGCCGTCGTCGATCGTAATCGCGACCGATTTCTCCGGCACATCCGCCCAGCCTTTCATCATCATTTCCACTTCGCGCATCGTCAGCGCGACGTAGCCGCCCTCCTGCAACGCCTGCAGCTGCCCGCGGAATTCCTCCACCTCGACGAAATTCACGTTTTCGCGGCTCTGACCCTCGGCTTCACTGTAAAAGAAGTGATACATCAGCACTGGCAGCGACGTAGCCGCCGGTCCGCCACTGCCTGGCCGGGCGATCGTTTCTTCAACCTGAGCGGAATCCACCCAGACGATTCGTCCCTGCAGCTCAACGCCGTAAGCGCCGTCCTTCTGGGCATACACCAGCCATTGCTGATCCGTGCTGGTCGTCAGGATCGTTTCGCCGTTGTCATCCAGCATCCGGGTGCCGGCCTTCAGCTTCACCGCAAAATCCTTTTCCAGTAAATGATTGGTCGGATTCAGCCAGCGACCGGAAGGCGTTACCTCCAGCGCGTTGACCAATACCTGCGCACCGCCCTCCTGATCCATTCCATCCAAGGGCAGATATTGTGAAGTGATCAGATTCGGATCGTTGATTTCTTTTAACTGAACCAGCTGCCCCGGCTGCAGCACGGCAAACGGTTCCGGTTTGCCGCCGTTCATCACGACGAGCTCCACCGGCTGATCGCTGCTGACGCAGCGGCCGTTGCATTCTTTGACATGCGCCAGCTGTTCCTCGCTCAGCGAGCTTGTCAGCACGGCGTTGTCCGCATTTTCCAACTGACCGGCGTTGTTCTTGGGGGTGCGGGAACAACCGCTGATCAGCACGCTCAAACACAGAAATCCCAGTATGGAAACCAGGATTTTTGTGCGGCGTGAATTGTTATTTCTTTTCCTTGAAATCGGCATCGACGACATTGTCATCCTGAGCGCCTGCGCCCGCATCAGCACCCGGAGCACCCGCCTGCTGCTGATACATCGCCTGAGCCATATCGTTGGCTGCCTTTTCAAGCTGTTCCATCTTGGTCTTCAGCGTGTCGATATCGTTGTTGTCAATTGCCGTGCGCAGTTCGTCGCGCAGCTTCTTGACTTCTTCCTTCTGCTGATCGGTGACGTTCGCGTTTTCCGTATTCAGTGTTTCGTCGATCTGATTGATGAACGCTTCCGCGCGGTTCTTCAATTCGATTTCTTCTTTGCGCTTATCGTCTTCCGCCTTGTGATCTTCCGCCTCACGAACCATCCGATCGATTTCTTCATCGCTTAATCCGGAAGAGTTGGAGATGGTGATCGACTGGGACTTGCCTGTGCCCTTGTCCTTCGCTGAAACGTGGACGATACCGTTGACGTCAATGTCAAAGGTAACTTCGATCTGCGGAACGCCGCGGCGGGCCGGTGCGATGCCGCCTAACTGGAAGTTGCCCAGCGTCTTGTTATCGTTGGCCATCGGACGTTCGCCCTGCAGGACATGGATATCAACCGCCGGCTGATTGTCCGCCGCTGTCGAGAAGACCTGGCTCTTGGAAGTCGGGATCGTTGTATTTCTTGGGATCAGCACGGTCATGACGCCGCCCAGCGTTTCGATACCTAAGCTTAACGGTGTAACGTCCAGCAGTAAGACGTCCTTGACGTCGCCGCTGATGACGCCGCCCTGGATCGCCGCGCCCAAGGCTACGACTTCATCCGGGTTGACGGAACGGTTCGGTTCCTTGCCTAATTCCTGACGGACAGCTTCCTGAACCGCCGGGATTCGGGTTGAGCCGCCGACTAACAGGACCTGATCAATATCATTCTTGGTTAAGCCGGCATCCTTCAATGCCTGACGAACCGGAACAACCGTGCGGTCGACCAGCGATTTGGTCATCGCGTCAAACTGCGCGCGGGTCAGCGTCGCTTCAAAGTGCAGCGGTCCGGCTGCGCCGGCGCTGATGAACGGCAGGGAAATCTGTGTCTGAACCATACCGGACAGATCCTTCTTGGCCTTTTCCGCCGCTTCCTTCATTCTCTGCAGCGCCATCCGGTCCTGCTTCAGATCAATACCATTTTCTTTTCTGAACTGATCTGCCATCCAGTCGACGACCACGTTATCGAAATCATCGCCGCCTAAATGGTTGTCGCCTGCGGTTGCCAGAACTTCAAAGGTGCCGTCGGCCAGATCCAGAATCGAAACGTCGAACGTACCGCCGCCCAGGTCAAAGACGAGGACTTTCTGTTCCTTGTCAGTCTTGTCGATACCGAATGCCAGCGCTGCCGCTGTCGGTTCGTTGATGATCCGTTCCACTTCCAGGCCCGCGATCTTACCGGCGTCTTTCGTCGCCTGACGCTGCGCGTCGTTGAAGTAAGCCGGAACGGTGATGACGGCCTTGTCGACCTTCTCGCCTAAATAGCTTTCCGCATAGTCCTTCATGTAGCCTAAGATCATCGCGGAAATTTCCTGCGGCGTGTATTCCTTGCCGTTGAGCTGAACTTTCTCATTGGTGCCCATTTTCCGCTTGATCGAAATAATCGAATCCTTGTTGGTGACGACCTGACGCTTCGCCGCATCGCCGACGATCCGTTCGTTGTTCTTAAACGCGACGACGGACGGTGTGGTGCGGTTGCCTTCCGGGTTGGTGATTACTTTGGCTTCGCTGCCTTCCATGACGGCGACGCAGCTGTTGGTTGTACCTAAGTCAATACCGATAATTTTTCCCATAATAGAAATCCTCCTTATTTATTTACACATTTTCACTTATTTGCTTATTCGCTGACCTTGACCATCGCGGCGCGCAGGATTCGGTCTTTTAACATGTAGCCCTTCTGCAGCACCTCGGTGACGTGGTTGGGTTCGACGCCCTCGACCGCTTCCATCATCAAAGCCTGATGGAAATTCGGATCGAATTCCTTGCCCTGCGCTTCGATCTCGCTCACGCCCTCTTTGGTCAGCGCGTGAATGAGCTGCTGATAAATCATTTCCACGCCTTTGCGGTAGCTTTCGGTTTCCGGCGTCGGCTCGATTGCCAGCGCCCGTTCCAGATTGTCCAGAACCGGCAGGATATCGAGCGCGAAACTTTGGATCCGGTATTTCCGGGTTTGCTCGGCTTCCTGCTGAAGACGCCGCCGGGTATTCTCCGTATCCGCGTAGGCTTTCAGGTATTCGTTCTTCAGTTTAACGTTTTCCCCTTCCAGCTCGCTGATCCGTGTCTTCAGTTCTTCAATTTCATTTTTCTTGGAGAAGAAGCCTTTCTTCTTCTCGTCTTTCTTGTCTTCCTTTTTTTCTTCCGGCTGCTCCGCCGCTTCTTCCGCGGCCGGCGCTTCCGGTTCCACCTGCGGGCTTTCCGTCATTTCTTCGGTCTCGCCCGGCGCCGCAGCCGTTTCCGGTTCGGCGTTCTGCTCGTCTTTTTTCATTTCTTCCTGGTTATTCATGGCTGCCTCCTTTTCCGTATAAACTCTCGATCGACTGACTGACCATTTCCAACAGCGAAACAATTTTGTCGTAATCCATCCGGGATGGTCCGAAGACCATCAGCTGGCCTTCCTCCTCGGAACCAAGCTTGAACTTGCTGGTGACGACGGCCATGTCGTTGACCCATACCAGCTGGGCGTTTTCGTTCATCTTCAGCGCCAGCTCCGAATTGGTTGTGGTGCCGATCTGACGCCACAGGCTCGGGTTCTCCATCATCGTCATCAATTCCTTCAGCTTTTCAATGTCGGCAAATTCCGGCTGGTACAACATGTTGTTCTGGCCGCTGAAATATACGTTCTCGCTCGCGAACTTGACAAACGCGTTGACAAACGCCTGAAACAACATTTCATGCCGTTTGACATGCGCCGCCAGGATCGGTTTGATCGAATCCATCTTATCCACGACGTCTTTGATCAAAGTGCCCTTCAATCGGTCGTTCAGAATCTGGCAGCAGGTTTGGATATCGTCTACTGACAGGTCGTCGTCGAACTGGAACGTCCGGTTTTCCGTATGCCCCAGATCGGTAATAAAGACTGCCACAGCACTTCGGTTGCTGATCGGGAACAGCTTGACATGCTCCAGCCGCTGCCGGCTCGCATCCGGCCCCAGCACGCCGGAAGTCAGGTTCGTCATCTGCGAGAGGATGTTGCAGCTCTCGCGGATGGCATCGTCCAAATTCAGCGGTTTGCTGGCCAGCTGCTGGCGGACTGCCACTTCCAGCTGGTTATCGACCTTGTGTTCCATCAGATGTTCGCAATAGAACTTATAGCCTTTTGTGGAAGGCACGCGGCCGCTGGAGGTATGTGTTTTTTCCAGCAGTCCCATTTCTTCCAGGACCATCATGTCGTTGCGGATCGTTGCGCTGGAGTAAGGGAGCTGATACTTTTCCATCAGAGTCTTGGAACCGACCGGCTCGGCTGTCTGAACGAACTCGTCGACAATGGCCTTGAAGATTTCAATCCGCCTTGGTGTCAGCATCATCCCGCCTCCTTTAGCACTCTTTCCCGATGTCTGCTAACAGTATAATCCAGCTTGTTAGCACTGTCAAGTTAAAAGTGCTAATTTTTTTCAAGTTTTCAAGCTTATCGCTGTTCGACTTTCAGCTTGGGACTCATACACTTTACCAGGAGGCTTTTTGCCTATGAAAAAAGGAATGACAATCATCTTTTTCACGCTGCTGGCCGCGCTGCTTTATTATGGATCGGTAACCTACCAGGCATCCTGTCAGGCGTTGTCGATTTGGTTTGAAAAACTGGTGCCGTCGTTGTTTGCGGCGATGGTCGTAATCCGCATCCTTGATGGTCAGGGATTGTTAGCCGCCCTCTCAAGGCGGCTGTTTGGATTTACCGAGCGCTTGTTCCGCATCTCGCCGGCCGCTTTTTCCTTAGTCTTCGCTTCCTTCTTTCTCGGCTCGCCCGCCGGACAGATCCTGATCGACGATTATGTGCGGGATGGCCGGCTTTCGCAGGCTGAGGGGCAGCGGCTGGCTTGCTGCGTTACGGTCAGCACGCCGTCGTTTATCTTGATCACCTGCGGTTCGGTTCTGCTGCGATCCTTTCAATACGGCTTGATGATCTGGCTGGCGGAATTCTTCGCCGTGATGCTGCTGCTGTTCTTTACGCGCAAGACGCCCGTTGCGTTGCAACTGGATCCGCGCGGATCCGTTCCTTCCTTATTTGAGAATTTAAAAGACGCGGTTGTCCAGGCCGGCGTCAGCTTATATTTCATCGGGGCGTATCTTCTGCTGACACTGGTACTGCTGAATTTAGCGACGATGAAGCTGCCTGCTGCCTGGCATCTGCCGATTCAGTGCGTGACCGAGTTTTCCTTAGGCACCAACAATCTGGCGCTGCTGCCGCTGGCCGTGCCCCTGAAAGCGCTGCTGATGACGCTGGTGCTGGGATTTGCCAGCTTCAGCGTGCATCTGCAGGTCCTCTCGCTCACGCCGCATCTTCATCTGGCTTATCTGCGTTATCTCGCTTACCGGCTGATGCAGACCGGCCTGGCCGGCGGTCTCTTCCTCTTCTTGATGATGCTGCAAAGACTGCGCGGCTGATCATTGCTTTCATTTGTCCTTTCTGGCTTAAAACCACAGGAAAACCGCGGCGAATTTCCTTATTTTCGGATCCGCCGCGGCTCTTTTTATTTTCCAGCGCTCGTCTGAAGCCTCTGTCTGTCTAAAATCTGGCCGGGTGATTTTTCAGCCCCCATTTTCAGCGTTATCCTGATCAATGGAACCGCCTGTAAAATCCTGTACTGTTTGTTTCAAAGCCTGCGTTCCTTCTCACCCGTCCTGCCTGCGGGCAGTGAAGTCTGCCGCGGCGGTTTTTCCCCGCTGGGAAATCGCCGTTATTCCCCACCGGTTTTCTTTTTCAGCGGGTTCAGCTCTTCTTCAACCTCATTGATGATGGCTTCCGGGATAAACTTCGACAGATCGCCGTTGTTCAGCGCGATTTCCTTGGATACGGACGACGATAGAAAGGAATACCGCGGCCGGGCAACGAAGAACACCGTTTCAATCGTCTCATCCAGAAACATATTGGCCGTCGCCTGCTGCAGCTCATATTCATAATCCATGACCGCCCGGATGCCGCGGATCAGCACCTGCACGCCGATCGACTTTGCAAATTCCACCGTCAAACCATGGCCGACCACAACTTTGACATTCGGCAGATCGCGCGTGATCTCCTGCAGCATCCGCACGCGCTCTTCCTCAGTAAAGGCGTTGCGTTTGTTCGGATTCTTCATGATCGCAATGATCAGCTCGTCGAAGACCGACGATGCCCGCGTGATGATGTCCAGATGACCATAGGTCGGGGGATCGAACGATCCCGGATAACATGCTCGTTTCATAGTTCTGTTTCCTTTCGATAATAACTGATGCGGCTGATGCCGTAAGTTGCTTCCTTGACGCGATGCAGCTGATGGTAGGCCTCGTCAAACTCGTCTTCCTTTAGACTCTCCAGAATCACCTGTCCGTGATCGCGGATCAGATTTAACGCGTCGAGCTGCTGCATGATCTTGTGCAGCTGCTGCTTCTGATAAGGCGGATCCAGATAAACCAAATCCAGTTGAACACCCATGCCCGCCAATCGTCTTAACGCCGCGAAGCTATCGCACTTCCAGACGTCGCACTGCGCTTCAACCTGAAGCGAAGCAATATTGGCTTTGATCACGGCCGCCGCGGCCGGACTGCGGTCGACAAAATAAACATGCTCCACGCCTCGCGACAGCGCCTCCAGTCCCATTGAGCCGCTGCCCGCAAACAGATCCAGCATGACGCCGCCGTCAAAATACGGGCCGATCCGGCTGAATACTGCTTCCTTGACCTTATCCAGCGTCGGCCGGGTCTGATCGCCTTTGGGCGCCTGAATCAGCCGGGAACGAAATTTTCCTGCAACAATTCGCATTTTTTTACTCCTTGTGTGTATAAAGGACGGAAAACTCGGGCAAGATACTAGTGCATCGAAAGATGCTATCCCCCAATCTTTGTTTCTCCTCTCCCTTTCTTTGGAATTCCCGAGTCGCTTCGGGAATTCTTTTCTTTCTTTTTTCCAATCGCCGGCTTTTCCTATAAACAAGCATCGTTAAGCCCGCTCCGCTTTCTTACATCGCCATTTTTCCTACCAGCGTTGTCCTTCGCCGTTTATGCCGGCCCGCGTTTAACGTCTTATTCTATCTTCCCCTGACGGTATTGCGAGATCACCGCCTGGCCCATGCCAACCGCCACCATGACGGACAACGTACTGGAACCCCCTGCGGAAATCATTAACAGCGGCACGCCCGTCAGCGGGATCAAGCCGGTTACGCCGCCGACATTGAACAAAAAGTGAATGAAGAAATACATTGAAACGCCGATCAAAACAATCCGCCCGCGCTGACTTTTCATCCGGATCGCGTAGATAAACATCCGCCCGACGATCAGCGCATAACAGATAAAAATCAATAAGAAACCAAAGATGCCCAGTTCCTCGACGACGATCGCCAGGATAAAATCCGTGTTCGCCGCCGGGAAGTTCGTATACTTCTGAATCGACTTGCCATACCCCACGCCCTGCCATCCGCCGCTGGCAAAGGACACCAGTCCGTTGATCAGCTGGAAGCCCGTGCCGTATTTATCCGCAAATGGATTCATCGCCGAGGTGAAGCGGTTGATCTGATAGTTCTTAAACGGCAGCGCTTCGATCAGGTGTTCGCCCATTGGCGACAGGATCCATACGATCAGCACAACCCCGATGATCAGCAACATCACCAGCATCTTCTGCAGCCGTACTAACGAGGGATGGTAGGGGATCAGAAAACAGATGCACGCGATCCCCGCCATGACGATCGCCGAACCGAAGTCCGACTGCAGGATTGCGACGATGAAGCAGAAGCCCCCGACGATCAAGAGCGGGTTGCGCATCAAGTCTTTGGCCGTCAGCTTCAGGTTGCGGATATCGCCCAGATATGTCGCCATGACCATGATGATGACAACCTTGGAAAACTCCGAGGGCTGGATCGTGATCTCCTGGCCCGGAAAGGGAATTTTGATCCAGGCCCGTGCGCCGCCAACCTCCCAACACAGGGCTAACAAAAGCAGCACCAGCGTCAGGCTGACGATCGGCGTAATATTTTTCTTCATACGTTCAAACGTAAACCAGCGTGCCATCGTCACCATGCCCAGATATCCCAGAACCGTGAACGCCAGCTGTTTCATGATTGTTTTCATCAGCGTCATCACGTTGCCCGATGCCAGACCCATCGTTGCCGAAGCGACCATGAACAAACCGAACACCGCTAAAATCAGCGTACAGAGATGGATGATCAAATCATACCGGTACGGCATCCGAAAAGAAGTCTTTTTTTTCTGCGTCAAATTCATCCGCCTCCTGGTGACATTTTACCATAAATCCCAGCCCTGCACAAAAGAATTGAAGTTCTGTTTTTGACAATCAAAGGACGTGACGAGGAGACTGGTTTTGAATAGAATAAAGGAAAGAATCGTCAAAATTGGGCTGTTTCTGGCAGAAAGAAGAAAAAGAAAGCGCTTAAAAATCAATTTATGGAAAGCTTTCGTCAAATTTTCCTTTCCTTCTTTGCATTTCTTGAGTATTATATAAAGTGAGGTAGATTTTATGAACATAAACATGGATACCATTGTAAAGGACAATGACGCCCATCTGCGCGATAAATCAGCGCCGGTGTCTTTGCCGTTGTCCGAAGAAGATAAAAATACGTTAATGGAGCTTTTAACCTACGTCAAGGAATCGACGGATCCCCAGTTGGCGGAAACCAAGAATCTGCGTCCGGCGGTGGGCATCGCGGCGATTCAGATCGGCATCCCCAAGCAGCTTCTGGCTGTGGTTGTGGATGAAGAAGATAAAAACGGCAATCCGATTCATTACGAATACGCGCTGGCCAACGCAAAAATCATTTCTCAGTCTGTCCAGAACTCCTATTTGAAATCCGGCGAGGGCTGCCTGTCCGTTCTCGACGATCATCCAGGCTACGTCATCCGCAGCGCACGGATCAAGGTCAAAGGCTACGATATGCTTCAGGACCGCGAGGTGACTTTCCGGGCATCCGGGTATGTGGCCATCGTCCTGCAGCATGAGATCGACCATTTCAGCGGCATTCTGTTCTATGACCGGATCAATCAAAACGATCCGTATGCTCCCGTTGAAAATGCGATTGTGATCGAATAATTCCGTTTTTCGTTCCTGCCGGTCTTTCCAACGGCGTTTCCCTTTATAAATAAAATCAGAAAACTCATCGTTTTTGGCTGCCGCGGGGAGCTGAAATTCATTTCAGGCCATCCCGCGGTTTAGCCGTGAAATCGTCTCCCCTGCCAAGGGATTAGCAAAGAAGCGAACATCAATCATTAAAAGACAGGTGCATTGTTTTTTAAGAATAAAGAAAAGAGGTAAATAATGAAAGAAAATACTGCAGCGACGCCTGCAAAAAAAGCACCGCGTAAATCAACTCCCCGCAAGAAGTCCATTCCTGCGGGCGCCGTCAGCGAGGTCGTCGAAACTCCGTTTCATCGGGATACCGACACGCTCATCTACGCTCTGGGCGGTTTGGGTGAGATCGGTAAAAACATGTATTGCTTTGAGCATCAGGATGAAATTATCATCGTCGACGCCGGCGTCCGGTTTCCGGAAGAAAATCTGTTAGGCGTCGATTACGTCATTCCGGATTATTCCTATCTGATTAAAAATCAGGCGAAAGTCAAGGCGTTAATCATTACGCACGGACACGAGGATCACATCGGCGGCATTCCGTTTTTCCTGCAGTCGATCCGGCTCGATAAAATCTACGCGCCGCGCTTCGCCTGCTCCCTGATTCAGAAAAAGCTGGAGGAACGGCGGATGAGCCGGCAGGTCAAGCTCGTGCAGATCAACGAGGATTCGCGGATCACGACCAATCATTTCCAGGTCGGCTTCTTCAACACGATTCACTCGATCCCGGATTCTCTGGGAATTTTGATCAACACGCCAAACGGCCGGATCGTGGAGACCGGCGACTTCAAGTTCGACCTGACCCCGATCGGCACCAACAGCGATTATCAGAAAATGGCATACATCGGTCAGATCGGCGTCAGCCTGCTGATGAGCGATTCGACCAATTCCGAGGTTTCCGGCTTCTCGATCAGTGAGAAAAAAGTCGCGAAATCCTTATTGGAAATCACCCGCAAAACGCCGGGCCGCTTAATCGTTTCCACCTTTGCCTCCAACGTTAACCGCGTCGGTCAGATTCTGGAAGCGGCCGTAGCCTGCGGACGCAAGGTCGCCGTCTTCGGGCGGTCGATGGAAAACGTCGTGCAGATTGCACGCAAGCTCGGCATCATCGCCATTCCGGAGAAGCATTTCATTACGCCGGACCAGCTGAATTCGCTGCCGGCCAGTAAGATCTGCATCGTCTGCACAGGTTCCCAAGGCGAACCGTTAGCGGCGTTAAGCCGGATTGCCAACGGTACGCACCGCTGGATTAAAATCATTCCGGGCGATACCGTCGTGTTCTCGTCCAATCCGATCCCGGGCAACGCGGTCAGCGTTTCCCAGGTCGTCAATCAGCTGACGCGGGTCGGCGCCAACGTGCTGGTCAACAGCCCGCTGACCTCCCTGCATACGACCGGCCACGGTTCCCAAGAGGAACAGAAGCTGATGCTCCAGCTGATCAAGCCGAAATACTTCATGCCGGTGCACGGCGAATACAAAATGTTGAGGATCCATGCGGAGAGCGCGATTGAAACCGGCGTCCCGCGCGAGAATACGTTCATCTGCGCTAACGGCGACGTGCTGGTGCTGCGCGACGGCGAAGTCTTCCAAGCGGAAACCCGCATCCAGACCGACGATATCTATGTCGACGGCAACGATATATCCGGCTTGAGCACAGCGGTGCTGCGCGACCGCAAGATTCTGGCCGATAACGGCTTAGTCGCGGTCATCGTCACGATCGATTCGCGCACGAATAAAATTCTGTGCCGGCCGAATATCGTTTCCCGCGGCTTCGTCTTCATCAAGGAAAGTCAGACGCTCTTGAAGGAAGCGGAAATGATCGTTTATGAAGCTTTAAAGAAAAAAATGATGCAGAAAACGACCTTCGGCGAATTAAAGAATTGTATCCGCAGTTCGCTGGAACCGTATCTGTATAAGAAGACCAACCGCAATCCGATCGTCATTCCGGTGATCCTGAACCAGAAGGCCGCAATGCTGCAGATGCAGCAGAAACGCGAAGCGGCCGCTGCGGCGCATAAGGATGAGGAAGGCGCGGTAAAGCGGACACGCAAGCCGAGAAGCACACCGGCAAAAACAAAAAAAGCCCCGGCTGAAAATGGCGAAACACCAAGCCGGACACATTCCAAAACGAAACAAAACAACGCTGAATCTTAACGATCGGCGTTTTTTCTGTTCACATTTAAAGAAATCAGGAGGTTTATGATGTTTTATCTCATTCGTCATGGTTCTGCGGATTATACAGAAAAAGACACAAAAATTTATCAGGGATTCGGCAATCATCTCGCGCCCCTTTCCGTCAAAGGCATGCAGGAGATCGAAATGACAGCGGCCGATCCCCGGCTTGCCCAAGCCCGGCTGATCTTATCCCCGCCTTACACCCGTGCTTTACAAAGCGCCGCGATTCTTTCCCGCTGCTTCCAGATTCCGCTGCAGGTAGAAACTGATCTGCACGAATGGGTGGCCGATCAAACCTACGTTTATTTACCGGACGAGCAGGCAGCGCGGCATTACGATGAATTTCAGGTCTGTGGCGGGTTTTATCCGCCCGGCGAAGAAAAAGCCTGGGAATCCCTTCCCGCGATGCGCCGGCGCATGATCCGTGTCTTGCGGCGTTATTGCGGCCTGGGAGACATCCTCGTTGTCTGCCATGGTCTGGTGATCCAGTCACTGTGCGGCTTCCATCCTGAAAACGGGGAGATCGCGGCATTCGATCTTGATTCCTGCATACGTGATCAAAATACAGAACAAAGCAAAGGATGAAGTAAAATGAATAAATTTAAAATTGCGCTGGTTCAGCACAAAACGAAAACAACCGACGTTCAGGAAAACACGATGCTTGCACTTCGCTATATCGCGGAAGCGAAGCAGGCGGACGCCGACTTTATCCTGTTTCCGGAGTGCTTCCTGACAAGCTATGCGTTTCCTGAAATCTGTGAAACCCTTACGCCGGTGGAAAGTCTGGAAGACGCCCCCAGCTTCCGCGCCTGGTGTGAGAACGCCCTGACGGATGAAAGCGCCGCATTGAATATAATCTGCCAAGCCGCAAAACGCCATGCCATCGGTGTGGAAATCACGGCTTTTACTCAAGGGAAGAAATATCCTCAAAACAGCGCTTATCTCATCGACCGAAACGGTACGGTGCTCATGAAATACAGTAAAGTGCATACCTGTGATTTTTCGTTTGAGCGTTATCTCGAGAGCGGCGAAGAATTCAAGGTCTGTCATTTTGAGGATCTCTGCCTTGGCACGATGATCTGTTACGACCGGGAATATCCGGAAAGTGCCCGGGAGCTTATGCTTCAAGGCGCCGAGCTGATCTTAATTCCCAACGACTGCGGCGATATCAAGCCGTTCCGCCTTCAGGAGCTTTCCGTAGCGGCAATGCAGAACCAGGTCGGCGTCGCGATGGCGAATCCGCCGGGAGAAAAAGCGGGATGTTCGTGCGCCTTTCATCCCCAGGTCTGGGATTGCCAGGATAACTGTCTGACAGTAGCGAGCGAAACGGAAGACGGTCTGGTCTATGCAACGTTTGATATCGACGCACTGCGCGCCTATCGAAAGCGGGAAGATCTGGGCAAATACAGAAAAGTTAACGCCTACCGCCATCTCTGCCGGAAATAGTCAATCGCAATTATTCTATTTCAATGACGTTTAGTATGGTCATCAGTAAAAAACGGATTTCTCCCCTTCGCTTCTGTTGGCGATGGAAATGAAATCCGTTTTCTTTATCGTGTTTCGCTGCTGAAACCGAAGATCACATCCGCTGGCCCCTGTTGATCGCACGCCCCAATCACCGCGTGAGCGCGCTTGAGGATTTCCGGCTTGGCGTTGGCCACGGCATAGCTGAGGGGAAACTGTTCAAACAAGCACAAATCGTTCAGATCATCGCCGAAGACTGCGATCTCTTCTTTCCGCAGCTTGAGGATTTCCTGCAGCTGTGTTAACGCGGAGGCTTTGTTGCAGGTGATCGGAAGCACTTCCAGATTATGCGTAAACGCCGAAGTCAGCGCGATCTGCGGTATGTCGTCGATCTGACCGCGGATCTGATGCAGAGCGTCCAGCGACGCGCTGCGCATCTCAACCTTAAAGATCGGGTCGGCGAGTTCTTCCAGTCTTTCGAATTGCCGATAATCCGCTTCAAACTGACTCAGCGGCGTGTTCTGCGGAGTTTTGCCGCAGCCAGGAACTGTAAAATAGCGCCGATAGTGCTCCTCTACGGGCAGAAATGTATATTTCAGCTCGCCGCTGTACAGCGTGGTCAGCACCTCGGGATGTCTCAGTTTGGGAAGCAGACGCTGCACCAGATTCTTATCCAAGGCCTGAACGGCCCGAACCTGTCCTTGCGGATCGCGCAGCTCCGCGCCGTTGAGATCGATCATCCAGCCTTCGACCTTGGAGCCTTCCAGAATCCGCCGGGCAGCCGGAGCGTTGCGGCCGGTTGCCGCGCAGAATTCAATCCCATCCGCTTTCGCTTTGCGCAGAGCTTCAGCGACACGCGGATAAATCAGCTGAGTGCTGCGCTCTAAAATCGTTCCGTCAAAATCACATACGATTAACTTGATCATCTTATTTCCTCATCCTGTTCGTTTTTTTTCTTTGATCCTGCTTTTCATTTTAGCGGAGAATGTCAGAAAAAAACAGCCCTTTCGGACTGTTTTCAGCTTATTTTGGTTCTATAAATTTTGGTGTTGGTGGAAACCAACGCCTTTTTTTCTTGAGCATAAAAAAA
>NZ_JADNPO010000037.1:0-32605 GCF_015558105.1 Holdemania sp. 1001095H_141210_F2 | reverse complement strand
CGCGGCGAGAATAGCTATGCCTGCCATAGTGAACGTAGCTCGTTGCCAGGTTCTCCGGTTCCCTTTCTCAGGGAGCCTTTTTTCTTATCAACCCCGTCAGAAAGCTGAGGGGATGCCCAAAGACAAAGTCATGCTTATCCTGTGGAAATAGCGCGTATGAATAAAAAAGGATAAAAAGGGGGAAATTCAATGCCGTCCATTAATGATTTGGAGATTTACGCTCAGGAAAACCATGTGCCGATTATGATGAAAACTGGTATTGAATTCATTCTGGAACTCATTCGCAATCAAGCCTATACCCGAATTCTGGAATTGGGCACTGCAATCGGTTATTCGGCAATTCGGATGGCGAAGCTCTCAACGTTGATTCAAATTGACACTTTGGAAAATGATCCCGAGCGCGCACAGCTGGCGATTGCCAACATTGCGGCGGAACGGCTGGATACTCAGATCCATGTGTTCGCAATGGATATCGCAAAGTTTCAGACTGACCGGCTCTATGATCTGATTTTTGTTGACGCCGCGAAGGCGCAATATCCCCGCTATATGGAACAATTCCGCGGTAATCTTGCCAAGGGCGGCGTCTTTGTCTTTGATAATCTGAACTTTCATGGAATGGTCGAAGATCCGTCCCTGACTGAAAACAAAGGCACCCGGCAAATGATTAAAAAACTGCGGCGGTTTCGGGAAACCCTGATGCATGATCCCGACTGCCTCACGCAGTTCTATCCGGAGGTCGGCGATGGTGTCGCCGTCGTGGGCTTATTAAGAAAATAGTTTAAAACCTGATGAAATATGATAGAATAAAGAAAAGGATCGGTGACAACGATGAAAAAAGGATTAATATTCGGCTTGTTGGCAGCCGCTGGCGGCGCCGCCTATTTGTTAAGTAAAGCAGCCAATAAAAAAGACGAAGAAAAAACGATTATTACACTGAGCAGCGACGAAGAAGAAACAACGCCGCAGCCGCAGAAAGAAGAACCGGCTGAAACAGAACCGGAAGCGGCCTCTGAAGAAAAGGCTGAAGAAGAGCCGCAGTATTCCCGCGAAGTACAGGAAATCAATCTGATGTATCCCTATTTAAAGCCGGCTTTCATTTCAGCCTGCCTGAAAGAACAGCTGGATTTTGATCAGAACTATCCGGAAGGTTCACTGGTGACGATCTATCACGATATCAGCTTCCCGGCGGTGGAGGATCTGATCACCTTCGTTCGAATTATCAAGGAACATGACTATCAGATCAACGAAGCGGACGGCGATCAGTCGCTTACGATCAGCAAGGATCTGCTTGTGGAAAAAGGAAAAATCTTAAGCGATATTCTGAACGTTTCCAATCAGGTCGACTGCCTGAACGGTCAGTATCACGCATATCGTCTGGAATCGAAATAAAATGGAAACAAGTCGGCTTCCGCTTCGGCGGCGCGGACTTTTTCTTTTTTCCGATCGCGGTTCTCGCGGGCATGTCCAAGGCTGAAATCAGCGAAAGCGGTGTCATCGACCGCAGATCGCTAAACAAATTCAACGCTTTGTAAAGACCTGGAAAATCCCTTTCCCATAAGGGGTTCTTTATTGTTTTAAAACGAGTTTATCTGTTGTATAATTAAAACACTTTGAGGTGAGAACTATGAAACAGCTGGAAGTTAAAAATCTGAGCTTTTCCTATGACGAAGCGACGCATGCCGTGCGTCATGTTTCCTTCGCCATTGAGAAAGGAAGTTATACAACAATTATCGGTCACAACGGCAGCGGCAAGTCGACGATCGCCAAGCTGCTGATCGGGCTGCTGGAAAAAGATGAGGGCGAGATCCTGATCGACAATCTGCCTTTAAACGAGGAAAATCTGATGGAAATCCGCAGCCGGGTGGGAATTGTATTCCAGAATCCGGATAACCAGTTCATCGGTTCCACGGTGCGGGACGATATCGCATTTGGTTTGGAAAACCATTGCGTGGCGCAGGAAAAAATGGACGCCATCATTACGGAATTCGCAGAAAAGGTCAACATGACCGATTATCTGGAAAGCGAGCCAACCCGCTTGTCTGGAGGCCAGAAACAGCGTGTAGCCATCGCCGGGGTGCTCGCAATGGCGCCGGAAATGATCATTTTTGATGAGTCGACAAGTATGCTCGATCCACAGGGGAAAGATGAAATTAACCGCGTGATCCGCCAGCTGCATGCCGAAACCCAGCTGACTATCATCTCGATCACCCATGACATTGAGGAAGTCGCCAAGAGCGATCATGTGCTGGTGATGGATCAGGGCGAGATTAAGATGGAAGGCACGCCGGAGGAAATCCTGCTGCGGGATAAAGAACTGATTCGCCTGCATCTGGATATTCCGTTCAGCATCAAGCTGCAGCAGCAGTTAAAGAAAAACGGCTTAACGATGAAGCCGGAGATTACGATTGAAGGGCTGGTGAATCAACTGTGTCAATTCGATTTGAAAAACTAAGCTATACATACTCCAGTGGGACGCCGTTTGCCTACGCCGCATTGAAAGATGTGGATCTGGAAATTGAGGAAGGCAAGGTCACGGCGATTATCGGCAAGACCGGCAGCGGAAAGACGACGCTGGTGCAGCATCTCAACGCGCTGCTGCTTCCGACCGCGGGGAAGCTCGAAATTCTGGGAAGGACGATCAGCGCTCAGCAGAAGCCGGAGCACTTGAAAAGCTTGCGCAAGGATGTCGGACTGGTCTTTCAGTTTCCGGAATATCAGTTGTTTGAAGAAACAATTCTGAAGGACATCGCTTTTGGACCGAAAAACTTCGGTGCCAGCGAAGAAGAAGCAGTGCGCCGGGCCCGCGAGGTCATCAAGGTTGTCGGTTTGGATGAAACGATGCTGGAACGCTCGCCGTTGGATTTATCCGGCGGACAGAAACGCCGCGTGGCGATTGCGGGCATTCTGGCGATGGATCCGCAGGTGCTGGTGCTGGATGAACCGACGGCCGGCCTGGATCCGCAGGGTGCTCAGTCGATGATGCAGCTGTTTATGAATCTCAACAAGCAGATGAACAAAACCGTGCTGATCGTGACGCACGATATGGAACACGTTCTCAATTATTGCGACAATGTCGTCGTTGTGGATCATGGCGAAATTCTGCAGAAAACGTCGGTTCATGAATTTTTCCGCAAAACGGATCTGTTAAAGCAGTTAAACATCCTGCCGCCGGCGATCATCCGTACCCGTGAGATGCTGAATCAACGCGGCTTTCACCTGTCTGAAGACATCATGGATATTCCCTCCCTGGCGAAGGAAATCCTGCGGGAGGTGAAGCTGAAATGAATAACTTTGCGTTAGGCAAATACATGCCGCTTAACTCCCCAATCCACCGCATGGATCCGCGGGCGAAGATCATGGCGATGCTGATCGTGCTGATCGCGATCTTTTTTCCAGCCGGCTTCTCAGGCTATGCGATCATCGCTGTCTGCGCCGTCGCGGTCGTACTGATCGCGAAGCTGAGCCTGAACTTTGTCTGGCGGTCGATGAAGCCCATGTTGTTCATGCTGCTGTTTCTGCTGATCGTCAACATTCTCGTGCTGCGCACCGGCGCGCCGTTGGTCACAATATTTGGCTTCACGATTTACAGCGACGCGGTATTCCAGACGTTATATATCGCAATCCGGTTAATGTTGATGATCATCATCACGACGGTGTTAACCGCAACGACCAAACCGCTGGATCTGACGTTGGGGATTGAAGATTTGCTTCAGCCATTTCAGCGGTTTCACCTGCCGTCGCATGAGATTGCAATGATGATTTCCATCGCTTTGCGGTTCATTCCGACGTTGATCGAGGAAACGCAGCGGATCATGCGCGCTCAGGCCAGCCGCGGCGTGGATTTGAAAGAGGGCAAGCTGAAAGAAAAGATCATGGCGGTCTTATCACTGATCGTGCCGTTGTTCGTGTCGGCGTTTCAGCGGGCTGAGGAACTGGCGAACGCGATGGAAGCCCGCGGCTATTGCCCGGGACGGACGCGGACGCGATATAAGATCTTAAAGATGGAAGGCCGGGATTATCTGCTGCTGGCAGGATGTGCCGCGCTGCTGGGAACGATGCTTGTTCTCTGGCTGGCATGAGACAGCGGTTTAAAGCGGTCGTCAGCTACGATGGCTTTGATTATGCCGGTTGGCAGATCCAACCGGCCGAGCGCGGAGCGACGATTCAACAGACGATTCAGGATGCGATCAGCGCCATTTGCCGGCAGCCCATATCCATCACGGGATCCGGTCGAACGGACGCCCAGGTCCATGCCTGGGGACAGGTTTTCCATTTTGACGTCGATTTCTCACTCAACGCTTTCCAATGGAAGCGGGCAATCAATGGCCATCTGCCGAAAGATATCCACATTCGTTCCATCGAAACTGTTGACCCGCATTTTCATGCCCGGTTTGACGCGATTGGGAAACGGTATGAATACCGAATTCAGCTGGGCGATGCGAACGTATTTACCCGCCGTTATGCCTTCCAAACGCCATGGGCTTTAAATGTCCAGACCATGCGCGAGGGGGCGGCTTATCTGATCGGCGAACATGATTTCTCCTCCTTCTGCGCCAATTCCCGGACGGAAACGCCGGATCAGGTGCGGACGATCACGCGTCTGGAGCTGGTTGAAGACGGGGATCAGCTGCGATTGATTTACGAAGGCAATGGTTTCATGCGGTATATGGTACGGATGCTGACGGGAACGTTGATTGAAGTTGGGCGCGGCCGGCTGACGCCGCAGGAAGTGCAGAAGATGCTGCTGGCCCGGGATAAACAGATCTGCCATTTCAATGCCAAACCGCAGGGATTGACGTTGGTTGAGGTCTATTATTCTTCATCCCGTGGATCTTCACAGGACGCTCTGGCCAAAAGTTGCGTTCAGGATAAATAAAAAGAGCTTTGTCATAAATTAAAAAAACTGATTGAGAAGGATCAGTTTTTTTGTTTGCGCAGTGGACGCCACGTGTTATGCGAAGGATGTCAAAGCTGCAAAAGGTGCTCAGACAAAGCTTGCCTATACGATATTTTCCAGCTTCGCCTTGATCTGCAGGAACATCGATTCTTCCTCGCTGGCTTCGATGACGCTGATCCTCGCGGGAAAATAATCGTGCCGCAGCGGATTGACCAGCAGCATCTTAACCTCGCACAGCTGCTGCAGAGGCAGCGCCAGATCGCAGGCGGAACCGAATAAGATAAATCCAATTCCAGAGTTTTCCACAAACGGCGAAGCCTTCAGCGCGATATAATGCTGCTGAGCCTGCGAAAGTGCGGTTTCAGGAATTCCCGTAGGAATATGGGTAAAACCGATGTTTTTGATTTTCAGAAGTTCTTCCATCAGAATGATCGGCTGTTCGCTGAAATATAAAATATGTCTGTGTTCAGAAAGTTCCATGTTTATCACCTGATCTTAGTATGGACGAAATCAATTCGATTTATACTCTAGTTGACATATAATATTATACAACATATAATATTATACAAGGAGGAGATACCATGACATTTCAGATTGGTTCGGTCCTGCTGGATGCGTGTGTTTTAGCGATCCTGGCGAAGGAGGATACTTATGGTTATCGTCTGACCCAGCAGATCAAGGAAACGCTGGGGGTCTCGGAATCGACCTTGTATCCGGTCTTGCGAAGGCTCCAGAAAGAAGAATTATTGGAAACCTACGACGTGGCGGTAATGGGCAGAAATCGAAGATATTACCGGCTGACAGACGAAGGTCTGGAGAAAAACAAAGAATATAAGCGGGAGTGGGTGTATTTTTCCCGGAAGATAACGACGATTTTAGAGGGAGGAAATCTTGATGACTAGACAGATTTATCTGCATCGGCTGAAAGAAGCGCTGGAAGGACTGCCGCGGGAAGAGCAGGAAAGCGCGATGCGGTATTGTGAGGAATATTTTGACGAAGCGGGCGAAGATCAGTTCGATCAGGCAGTCCGCGATCTGGGCTCGCCGGAGGCGTTTGCGAAAGGGATCCGCAGCAGCTACAACAGCCGGATCAATGCTGATCAGCAGGAAGCTAAGAAATGGCCGTGGCCGCAGATCCTGTGCCTGGCACTGGTTGCCAGTCCGATCTGGGTGCCGCTGGCGATCGTGATTGTCATTTTACTGATCATTTTCGGATTCCTTCTGTTTTTACCGTTTATGGTCATTCTTCTGCTGCTGTTCTTATTTTTCGGGCTGGCTGGTTCGCTGCTGGTGAGTGCCGTCAGGATGATCTTTGTTTCCTGGGCTTCAGCGGGACTGGCCTTGGGTGGCATGTTAATTTGCGCGGCCTTGTTTCTGGTTTGCCTGTGCGGTTTGATCGCGCTGGTGAAAAAGGTCTGGCCATGGGCGAGAGAGAAGGCGCAGGAAGGCGTGGAATGGATTCGTGAAAGGAGAAATCAGGCATGAAGACAGTTTTGAAAATTGCGGCTGGTATGGGCGCAGCCGGGTTGATTCTGATCTTAACGATCTCGCTGATCACCGGGAAGACCGCTTTAACCTCACAGGATTTGGGAATTGACGTCGATCAGCTGGAAAACGGCGTCGGCATCCGCGTTGGGGATCATTGGATGGGAATGGGTCAGGGACATATGAACCGGCAGCATCACGACGAGGATGAGGATTATGAAACACATAACTGGCATGGCATGGGCATGGGGTATGGCGATGGAAATTATCAGACGTACGACGAGACTTTTTCCGATATCACAGGCATCGACGTCGAAAGCGATTTGGGCGATGTCACGCTGATGCGCAACGATGGTCCTCAGACCCGCGTGGAAATTAATTACCGGAATTGCCAGAGCATTAAGACAAAGGTTGAAAAGGGCATTCTGAAAGTGGAACTGGAACATCCGGATCATATCAATAACTGCAATTTGAGTCATGATCACAGCTGGATTACCATTTATGTTGGCAGCGGCGTGACATTGACCAATTCCGAAGTGGAACTGGCGTTGGGCGATTTGATCGTCGAAGATCTGGATTTTGTGGATTCTGAATTTGAGATGGCGCTGGGTGACGTCGATTTCACCGGGACGCTGCAGGGGCGCTGCAAGTTTGACGTGGCGCTGGGCGATGCGATGCTGACGCTCAACGGAAGCCGCTCGGATTATCGGATTGAAGCGGAGAACGCCATGGGCAGTCTCGGAATCGGCGAGGCGTACTATGATCAGAATCTGTCGAATTCCTGGAAGGATACTTCTGGAACGCATCATCTGAAGGTGGATAATGCCATGGGGGATACGGAGATTCAATTTCGATAACCTTTCCGATAACCTTGAATTTTCATAAAACATGTATTGATGAGGAAGGCGGCAGGAACAGCCGCTTTTTCCGTTTTCGGGCAAAATGGCACACGGAGAGCTGTGGAAATCTTCCAAATAGGGAAAAGTATGAAAATAAACGGTAAAAAGGCTAAAAAACAGTTGACGAAAAGGAGCCGGGAGTTTAGAATAATACTCGGCAACTTATGCCAAATGTAGCCCCGGAAACTACACTTGGTTAGGAGGAATTAAATTATGCGCCAGACAACTATGGCAAAACCAAATGAAGTTGTACGTCAGTGGTACGTCGTTGACGGACAAGGATTAACACTGGGACGGCTTGCGAGCGAAGTCGCAACGGTTCTGCGTGGAAAGCACAAACCTACTTATACACCAAATGTTGACTGCGGTGATTATGTCATCGTGATCAATGCTGACAAGATCGAAATCACAGGCGATCAGGATAACAAGAAGAGCTACTTCAGCCATTCTATGCATCCAGGTGGACTGCGTGTCCGCACAACGCGCGTGATGCGGGAACAGTATACGGTTGAATGGGTCGAAAAGGCCATCAAAGGTATGCTTCCGCACACGAAGTTAGGCGATGTTATGCGCACGCATCTGTTCGTTTACACGGGCAGCGAGCATCCGCATCAGGCTCAGAAACCTGTTGAGCTGAAAATCAAGGGTTAGTAAGGAGAAAGACTAATGGCAGCGAAAAAGAAATCAAACGTAACGTATATCGGCACAGGCCGTCGTAAAACAGCTGTTGCCCGCGTCTTCATGACCCCGGGCACAGGTGCAATGAGCATCAATGGAAAGACTTTGGAGGAATACCTGCCGGAAGAAACTCTGCGCATGGTTGTCCGTTCCCCGTTGGAACTGACAGAAACTCTGGGTCAGTTTGACATCAAGATCAACGTCTGCGGCGGTGGATTCACCGGCCAGGCAGGCGCTATGCGTCACGGTATCGCACGGGCACTGTTGGAAGCTTCCAGCGATTACCGTCCGAAGCTGAAGGCTGCGGGTTTCCTGACTCGTGACAGCCGCGCTAAGGAACGGAAGAAGTATGGCTTAAAGGCCGCTCGCCGCGCTCCGCAGTTCAGCAAGCGTTAAGCTTTATTCTCAAAATGGTTCAAAGAGTCCGGAAAAGCTAAATTTTCCGGGCTTTTACTTTTGATCAAACCTGATGGAATTTGATTCAGGAAAAATTCCTTTCGCCTGATTTTCAAAGGTGGAACAGAGGATGGGTCACTGCCTGATCATGACTGTTTGAAAAAAGAGCTGCCGCTCTTTCGTGATGCGGCAGGCAAGAACTGACGCGGGAGATGTAGAAAATGGACACACTGAGTCGTCGGCAAAGCAAGGAAACGGTATCTGCGGACAAGCGGCAGCCTCTGACAGAGAGAGGCAGGAGGCTTATCATCGAAATACACCAGGGGACGATTGCTCAAGGAGACCTCGTTCTGAAAATGGGCGTGAGAGAAACGATGTCCGCGGCCATGAATGAGAAGGCAAGTGAACGGTGTGTTGAAACGAGGATAAATTAGAAAACAGGGGTTAGATCCGTTTTGATTGCGTTGGCATAAACTATGGAAAGAATGAAGAATGCCGATCAAAAAAACTGTGGCCAAAGGGAATTTCTGTTTCGGAATTTCTTCTTTTTCTTCAAAGGATTTGAGACGTCGGTCGTTTTCGTTGACAATCCATGAGAGGAGAAATAGAATTAAAATGAAAGTTAGAATTAACTAACACTAAGAGAGAAGGATAGTTATGAAACTGGTCCTGGTTCGTCATGGCGAAAGTGAGTGGAATAAGCTGAACCTGTTTACCGGATGGACAGACGTCGATTTAAGTGAAACTGGACGTCGGGAAGCTGAACAGGCTGGCCGGATTTTGAAAGATCAGGGATTTGATTTTGATCTCTGTTACACGTCAGTTTTAAAGCGGGCCATTCATACACTGGATCACATGTTGGATGCGATGGACCGCAGCTGGCTGCCGGTGATCAAAAGCTGGAAATTGAATGAACGGCATTACGGCGCTCTGCAGGGGTTGAATAAAGCGGAAACAGCGGCGAAGTACGGTGAGGAACAGGTGAAGCTGTGGCGCCGTGCATATGCCGTCCTGCCGCCAGTCCTGCCTGCCGGGGATCCGCGCAGTGCGCTTAGGCAGACGATGTATCGGCGGGTGGATCCGGCTCTGCTGCCGGATGGCGAAAGTCTGGAAACGACGATCAAACGCGTCGTCCCTTATTTTGAAGCTGTGATCAAACCGGAAATGCTGGCGGGAAACAAAGTGCTGATCGTCGCGCATGGCAATTCTTTAAGAGCGCTGGTCAACTATTTTGATCAGCTGAGCGCGGAAAAAATCATGGAAGTAACGATCCCGACTGCTGCGCCGCTGGTCTATGAATTTGACGCGGAGTTTAACGTCCTCAGTCATGCTTATTTAACGGATGCAGACGAGTTGGAAAAGAAAGCGGATGTTGTCTTGAATCAGGGCAAGGTTTCCGCCGCCGGATAAGCGATTTCGTCATCCAGATTGGAATTTCATCTGAGGTTTAACAAATGCCGGAACGATTTCTGGAAATCGTAAAGTTCTGAGCCCAATGATTTAAAAGGCACCCTCGCAGTAGAAGGGTGCCTTTCAATTAAGGGAAGCGATCAGGCAGGAATGACCCGCACCTGAAGCTGGGTTACGTATTCTTCGTAACGCTGGGTTTCATGAACGTCGATCAGTAAAAATTCAAGGAAATTTCCCGCTGGCTTCAGGTTTTGTTTCTCGATTGTTTCTTGTAAAAGACGCAGATGCTCGTCGTGGGTATCATAGCGCCCGCTATAGGTCAGCGTGAGATAATCGCCTGCTTCCAGAATGAAATCATACGATTCATCCTCTGTGCAGATGAAAACGGACGTGCAGCGGACTGAACCGTCAGGCTGCAGCTCCAGAATTGAACCCGTATCGCCGTTGCCGAGAATGGAGAGTTGTTCCTCCAGCCGTCCGGAAAGTTTGGTCAGCAGGAAATCAATATCCTCGTCACGCTCAATCTTTTCTTTGAGAAGCAGACATCGTCGTTTTTCCAATGTCCGCCGGCAAACCTGATTCATCGGCTCGCTGAGCGCCACCTCGAGGCTCTGGCGGCGCTTTTGTACATCCTGGAGGTCTTTCTCCATCTCCTTGATTCTCTGCCGCAGAATGGCTTCTTTTTCGCCCAGCAGACTGCGGGTCGTCGCTACGGAACGGGCATCCAGGTAGGTTTTAATCTGTCCTGTGCTGAATCCCAGCTTTAGTAAATCGCGGATAACGTTCAGCCGCCAGATATCGCTGAGCGAATACAGCCGGTAATTGCCTGCGCTGCGCTGCGGCTGAATCAATCCGATTTTCTCGTAATAGCGCAGGGAATCGGCTCCAATATGATAGAGTCGGCAAATTTCCTGGATCTGATACAGGTTTTTCATTCCTTCACCTCTTGACTCTGGTATTATACCAAGGTTTATACTGGTTCAGGAAGGAGAAATTATGAGTTTAAAACGAAAATTTATACGTTTTGTCCTGCCGTCGATGGCGTCGATGCTGGTATTTAATTTATATACGATGGTAGACGGCATCTTTATTGCCAACTACGCAGGAGAAACGGCGTTGGCGGCTGTCAATCTGGCGATGCCGTTTATCAATTTCATGTTTGCTTTTTCTCTGCTGTTGTCGATCGGCGCGTCGACGTTGATTTCAATCCATCGAGGCGCGGGGCGAACGGAGCGGGCGAACGAGCTGTTTACGATGAACACGGCTGTGCTGTCGGTCCTGGCGTTGTTGATCTCGGCATGCTGTGTCTTTTTCGCCAAACCATTGGCGATCTTTCTGGGAGCGGGCAGCGATACGTTGAGCTATGTAACGGAATATCTCCGGATCATCGGCGGCTTTGGCTTTTTCTTCATCGTTTCCTATTCGTTTGAAGTGTTGATCAAGGCGGATGGTTTTCCGCAGTTATCCACCTTCGGCGTGCTGCTGGGCGCGGTGACGAACATTGTGCTTGACGCATTGTTTGTCTTTGGCTTCCATTGGGGGCTGGCGGGAGCGGCCTGGGCGACCGGGATCTCGCAGCTGCTGACCTTCCTGGTCTTTTTCAGTCATTTCCTGTTCAGCCGGAAAACGCATTTTCATTTCACCCGGTTTTCGCTGGAGCTGTCGCAGTATCGGCGGATTGTTCCGATCGGCATCGCCGACTGCATTACAGAACTGTCGGCCGGAGTGATTGTGTTTGCGTTTAATCATCAGATTCTGACGGTGATCGGAACCTCGGGCGTGGTCAGCTACACGGTCATGACGTATGTTTACAATCTGGTCTTAATGGCGTTTGTGGGCATTGCGCAGGGATGTCAGCCGTTGGTCAGCTATGCGCTGGGGCAGCAGGATTCGAAAACGATCAAATTGGTCTATCGTTATGGCATGACAGCGGTCGCGCTGACTTCGGCGCTGTGCTTTGGCGGCTGCTGGATTTTTACGCCGCAGATCGTTTCGGTTTTCATCCAGCCGCAGGAAACGGCATTGTTTGGCAGTTCGGTAGCGGCGTTCCGCCTGTATTCCTTTTGTTTTCTGATTATGGGGTATAATGTGCTGACTTCGGGATTCTTCGTCGCGCTGGCGAAACCGAAAGCGGCGCTGACCTTGTCGCTGGCCCGGGGGATTGTCGTAATTTTGATCAGTCTGCTTGCGATGTCGTCGATTTTCGGAGCGTTGGGAATCTGGCTGACGCCGACGGTGAGCGAAGGCGGATGTCTGGTCTTGAGCTTTATTCTGTTAAGCAAAGCGAAGTCAGGGGCAGCGGCATAGAACCGCTGCTTTTTTCATACAATGAAGCGATGAAACGATTAAAACGAAAATGCTGGGCAACAGGGAGCTTGATTGTCCTGTTGATCGCCGCTCTGGTGATGCGGGCGTTCAGCCGCGCGATCACAGTCATGTCGGATACGCGTTTAAACGGAATGACAATCGTGATCGATGCGGGACATGGGGGAAAGGATCCGGGAGCACGGAGTCAGGCGATTGACGAAGATGAGATTAATTTGAAGACGGCGAAGAAATTGCAGCGGCTATTGGAGGGGGCAGGCGCGGAGGTCATCATGATTCGTGAGGAGGATGTTGATCTGGCGCCCGCCGATGCGAAGAATGTCAAGCGGGAGGATTTAAAAAGACGGGTTGAAATTATGAATCAGCCGCAGGTCACGTTGTTTGTCAGCATTCATTGCAACATCTCGCTGGACAGCCGGGTACATGGCGCAGAGGTGTATTATCAGCAGGGCAATGAAAATTCGCATCAGCTGGCCGCCGCTGTTCTGGAACGGCTGCGGCCGGTGACGAACTCCAAGTTTCAGCCCAAAACCGGAAATATCTTCATCTTGAAACAGACGACATCGCTGGGAATTCTGGCCGAGATTGGATTTTTATCCAACGGTCAGGATTTGACTGCGCTGCAAAAAGAGGAACATCTGGATGAAATCGCGTATGCGATTTTTCAGGGAATCGACGATTTTGTTAAGATTCTGGAATAGCGCGTCTGCCTGTCTTTTGTGAAATTGAATGGAAGGGGCTGCCTGCATTTTGTCTTGCAAAAAAATTGTATGTAAAAAAAACAAAAAATTTTAAAAAGTTGTTGACACTTTATTTTCTCCGTGGTATATTTATTAAGCATTCGATGGGAAACAGTTAATTGGGCCTGTAGCTCAGGTGGTTAGAGCGCACCCCTGATAAGGGTGAGGTCGTTGGTTCAAGTCCATTCAGGCCCACCATCGAATTTAAATATACATGGGGTATTAGCTCAGCTGGGAGAGCGCCTGCTTTGCACGCAGGAGGTCAACGGTTCGATCCCGTTATGCTCCACCATGTTAATGAGATTATTGGGATATCGCTAAAAGTAGCGCATCCCTTTTTTGTATATAAAGGAGCTTATAAAGAGCCTGTGTGAGGCACGCTGAGGATAGGGCTGCCAGTTCTTCGTTGAATAGGGATCGTTGTTTATAAATAAGATTAGAAATGAAGTAAACTTAAAAATAAAAGTTGATCAGGAAAATAGAGTTTGCGGATCATAGATGAACATGATTTCAAGCAGAGATGGACGGCCATTAAAGCAATATCGGCAGTTTTATTGTTAGCTTCATATTTAAGCTGTTAGGGTTGGAAAGAGTCGAAGCAACAAATAAAATCTTTCAATAAAGGCTGCATTTGATCAGAAAGGACTTCATTGTCATCGAAATTAGCATCTGCTTAAACGTTATGTTTTAAATAATCGGAGGTCAAAAAAGATGAGTCGTATATTGATCGCAGAAGATGACAAAGCAATTTGTCAAATATTAACTGATTTTCTGGAAAGTTAAGATAACTCCAGAAATTCATTTAATAGAAGAAGAAATTTTCATCGCTTCCGATAAAATGGCGCTAACACGAGTTTTTCAAAATCTCATTGTTAACGCTGTTCATTCAACTGCTGGGAATCTGAACATAAATTTAATTTTCAACGATGAACAGCTGATTATCAGTATCCAAAACTCGATCAAAGAAGATTCCAGTCTGGATTCAACGCGGATTTTTGATCGTTTTTATTCAGGGGATTTTTCTAGAAGTAATGGTAATTCAGGTCAAGGGTTATATATCGTCAGAAAATTATTGATGCAATTAGGTTGTGAAGAACCAAGGGTAACGATTACAAAGAAATCTTTTGAAATCATCGTTAATTTAACTAATCTTTATGAGATAGAAACAAACATATCGACTGGATAACTGTTTGGAAATTTCCATGGCCATTTTGTTCTTCCGCTCAAAATCACAAAGATGCCGGGAAAGACATCAAAACTTTTTATAAGTAAGAGCCAGTTTCATCCAAAGCTGAATTTATGGAGGCAACCTCTGTGGTTTCATTTTACTTTATTTACGTGATTGTAATTTTAATGATCACTCTGCCTTCTCAGCTTCAAATCCAATCCCACCGGAGAATGCAGAATAAGGACTACCCTGATACCCATCTCAACCAGCTCGCCGGTCAGGGATTTGTTTGATCTATTTTTGAATTAAATTTCTCAATTCACATGTTTGCGCTGGTGTTTTATGAGTTAGCCGATGAAACCGCCTTTTACCTTGCTTTTTATACAGCTGCCGCTTTCCAAATGGGGGATAGTGAAACGGATTGGAGATTATTATGGGAAATTTGAAAATCGGAAGAAGTTTTCCCCATCTTTCCTATCGTTTGTGTGTGCAGAATTATGAAGAGTGTGGATTGATGCCAGGCAGGCTATAACTGAAATTGAGGCTGGAACGCAAAAGATCAAAATCAAAGCTTTCCAGCCTCTTGTTTTCCATGCGATTAAGGATGGCTCTCTGCCGCTGCGGCGGCCTGAAGGATTTTCTGTATCCGCAGTTTCAGATCGGCGGAAACCGACGTCCGTTTGCGGGGAGCCTGTGAAGGATCGAGGACAATGAGCGAGATCTCTTTCTCGATCTGATCATTTTCCTCACATTGCACAAGAATTGTTGTGGTTCCCGGGTTCTTTGCGCTGATCAATCCGGTTTCATCGACGGTGGCGATCGTCTCGTCGTTGCTGTGGTATCGCCAGGTCACCGGATTGGCGTTGTACGGAAATGGTTCGATGGCAATTTCGCTGGTTTTTCCAACTCGCAGGATGATCGACGCTCCGCATTCCATGCCGGTAATCGGAACAACCCGCGCTTGCAGATACGCCTTCGCGATCTCATCAATCCCTTTCCGCATTCGCAGCACTTCGCTCTGGACAAGCTCACGATCAGAATTTCGGGCATAGGTTGCGCTGCCATAGCGGTCGATTTTCATCTTCGGCCGTTTCAGCGACTGAACTAACTGATCCACGGCTGCTTCGGATTCCGCAGATAAGCTTTGAAGCAATTTGGCTTTGTTGATATCCCGAATGCCCTGCTTCAACATTTTATACCGCGGCGATTCGTAAAAATGATCGCCAACTGAATCTCGTTCCGCAGGATAAATCAACCACGGATCTCCCGGCTCAAATGTGCGGTAGGATACATCGGTCAGCGGATCCTCAACCCAGCCGTCCCATGACCACCTTAAGAAGCCGTCGGTTCCCTGCTTCATGGTGTACCACATCGTCCAGGCGGTGTCGGCCATATCGGAGATTGTGTAGGCGCTGGGATATTGTCCGGTACAGGTGTAGAGCGTTGTTAACAAGCCCTGTTCCTGACGATGCAAGGCCAGCTTCCGCATCGCGTCCGACTTGTCCTTGACGTTGATCAAACTGACGGAAATATCGTCAATCCGATCCAGAAACGCATCATCGTCCAGGTCGGAATAATTCATCGCCGAGGCGATTTTAAAGGATTTCCCAGCCTCGCTGCGGATCCCTTTTATCAGCTCGACGCAGGGCTGCAGGACTTCCATTTCCCGCTCGTCCATCGAAATATACGTGAGATCAAACCAACCCTTTTCCACCGTGTGCCGCAGGAAATCTTCCAGAAACGCCGTCCAGGCTGCCTGCCAGTCATCGCTGCCGGGCGTCAGCGTCAGCCGTCGGGAAGTGCCGCTTGCTTCGTCAACAACAGTGACAATGTTGCCCCAGGGAGCGATGCTGTAAGCTTTGATCTGTCCCCGGCCGGTCTGCGGATCGAGGACGCCTGCCTGAATGGCCAGCTCGATCCACTGATCAAAATCGGTATAATCGAAACTGAAAGTTCCATCCGCAGTTTGGGTCCAGTGAATCATCGACGGATCACTGTCATAGGACTGGTGGTTCCAGGCTTCTTCCACTATCGTGGCAATCACGCCGCGCCCGCCCATCTGCGCATATTCCCGCAGCTGATCAAGCAGGTAATTTTTATGTGCGTCGCTAAACGGCGTTACCCCATAATAGCGGGCGGTTGTGTAGGGATGCTGCCACAGCTCAACCTGTGTCGCTCCTGCCTGCGGGTCCGGCGCGGTCAGATCGAGAACTTCAAAAGTCAGTGTCAGCTGAACGGGAGAATGATTGGCGGAAGTGACATTCAGCGTCCCGGTATAGACGCCAGGGGCAGTGTCCCTGGGAATCGTCAGCGAGATCCAGGCGGATTTGAGCTGCTGAGCTTCGATCGACGCGGGTTCGCCTTGATGGATCACGTCAGGATAAGCGATGACGGGAGCTTCCGGATCCCCGCTGCCGATATTGGCGAGCGTTTCCCGCAGCCAGCGGATATCAACATTTTCCGCGCTGATGCGGTGATTGCCGCTGCTGAAATCATCGCAGCGGATTTCCACCTGCTCCAGTGGCTGACTGCCTGCCCAGACCGTGACTTTAGCGTCCAGCACATCGTTTTGCCAGACGGTGTCCGTCCACTCGCTGAGATCGGATTGGCGGATCGCCGCATAATCCGACTGCAGAGTATGGCGGTAAGGGGTGTCGAAGACGGCGCCCATCGTCCGATCCGGTTCTGTCGGGGTTTCAGCCAGTATTCTTTGAGAACTGGCGGCGCTTGCCCCAAACAAGGCAAGGGAGAAGCATAGCGTCATAAAGCGGCGTAATCTGTTTTTCATAAGTCTCCTTTCGCTTGAATTTCCAACGGGAGAGCGGAAATCTTTTTGATTCTGACTTTATTATACCAATAAAATCCAGAGCACCCTATCTTAAATTATGAAGCTTCCCGATCTGCTCAAGCGGGATCAACGTGAGAGAAATTCATGAGCCGCCAGGGGGAGAACGAGTAACAGATCACTGTATAAAAAACAGAGCTTGAAAAGAAATTGCCGGGTGTTATAAGAACGGCTTTCTTCTGCGCGGGTTGCATCTTATGCCAAAGTGGAAGATCCAGCGCCAAGCGAGGCTGTCTTCCAATAAATTCTGATCGGCTGGAAAAAAGGAAGGCGGCTGAGGAACAGCCGCATCCGCGAATCACCAGAGGCGGCTCAAAAAGCAGGATGTGTCTTTATGTACTGAATTCATGTTGTTTTTACTTAAATCCAGCTCTGGATTTCTCGGTTCAGATTGCCGGAACGCGAAATATTTGATATACTAAAAGTTATTGAGAATAAATAATTATAACTGCGAAAACAGGCGAACAAAGCCTGATCGGCGGCGAATAAAATTGGATCTTAAATCATCTGCGAAGATCAGCGGCAAGGAGTGAAGGAATGAAATCAGCGGGCATTACGAGGAAAAAACAAGCATCCTTCTGGGGAAAAATCGGAATGATTTTTCTGCTCTTTTTTATGTGGGATTTTCCTGCCGTGCAGGCTCAGAAAAAACGTGTTGTCCGGATTGCCTATCCGCTTCAGTCTGGTTTGACGCAAATTGAGGAAAATGGTAAAAAGAGCGGCTACACCTACGAATATTTACAGGAAATCGCGCAGTATACCGGATGGGAATATGAATTTGTCATCGGCTCCAACAGTGACGACGATCTTCTGGCTTTGATGGATCAGGTGGCGGAGGGCACGATCGACTTAATGGGCGGGATGATGTACTCGGAATCCATGAAAGCAAAGTATGACTACTCGGCATACAGCTACGGCATGGTGGAAACTGTGCTGCAGGTGTCGGCGGAAGATACGCGGGATATCGTGATTGATTCGCGGATCGATCAGGATCTGACGGTCGCCATTCATGAAAATTCGGTTGCCCGGAAGAACGAATTTCTTGAATTCTGTGAAATCAATAAGGTCAATCCCCGGCTGGTTTATTATAACGATGATCAGAATGTTCTGGAGCTGCTGCAAAACAAAGCTGCGGACGCGGTGCTGAAAACAAGCGCTGACCGGGTCGAAGGACTGCGGACAATCGCCCGTTTTGCCCCCAAACCGTATTATTTCATCGCTTCCAAAAAGGACACCAGCGGTCTGATCAAGGAACTGAACTATGCTTTGCAGAACATTGAACAGTCGGATCCCTACTTTTCCACGCGGCTGGAAGAAAAGTATTTCGGGAATTTAACCAACCGGCTTGTGCTCTCGGACAGTGAGAAAGCGTATATTGATAAGACGCAGAGCGTGCGCGTGGGCTATCTGCGTGATTATCCGCCGCTGGAATTTGAGGATCAGGGCCAGCCGGCCGGGATTGCCGTGGATTATCTGCGCTCAATCAGCGAAAAGACCGGCCTGACGTTTGAATTTGTTCCGGCAGACTCGACGGCGCAGCTGGATCAAATGGCGGCTGCGGGCGAAGTGGAAATGATCGCCGGGATGACTTATGACTATGATCTGGCCCAGAAGCGAAACCTCGGAATGACGCGGGTCTATCTGAATTCCCAATTTGTCGCGGTTTTGAACAAACGCATTGACGAAACCAATTTGAGCGGCAAGGTCATGGCTCTCAGCGAAAACAGCGGATTGGTTGATGGGGAAGACACGGCGCTGACGCATGTCTGCGCTTCGATGCAGGATTGCGTGGAAAGTGTATATGAGGGTCAGGCCGATTACACGATCGCCGACGGCTATGCGGCGCAGTATTATCTGAATCAGCCCAAATATAACAACCTGCGGCTGATCCCTTTGACCGCGCAGACGCACGAGATCTGTTTCGGCGTCGCCAACCGCGGCAATCAGGAGCTGCTGACCCTTTTGAACAAAGTGATTCTGTCGACCAGCGATGAGGAAACACAGTCGCTGATTTATAAGAATACAGTTTTCCATCACACGATGACGTTGACGGATTTTATCCGTGAGAATTCGTTGACGGCGGTGACGTTGATCAGCGCGGTCGGCTTGCTGATCATCCTTGTGCTGGCGTATGCCGGCCATCAGCGTTCGAAAATGAATCGTGAGATTTCGCTGGAGTTGGAAAAACATCTTCAGGTATACCAGCTGGTCAACGACCTGTTCTTTGAATTTGATATCAAAACCCAGAAGCTGATGATTTTTGATCCGGCTGCGAAAGCTGCGGGGGAATCAGCACAGATGCGCGAGCTGCCGCACACGGACTTCCGTTATGCGAAGATCAGGCAGGAAGTTGCGCGGCTGCTGGAAACGGAAAGCGGCGGAAAGACGATAAGGGATCTTGCGCTGAGTGATCCTCAGCAACAGCCGCACTGGTTCCGCATCGCGATGCAGACGATCACGGATGCGAGTGGGCGCTGCGTCTATGTGATCGGGCGGCTGAACAACATCGACGAACAGGTTAAAGAGAAAGAACGGCTGCGCTTAAAAGCGGAGCGCGACAGTCTGACGCATATTCTCAACGCTGAGGCCTCGCGCAAACAGGTGGAAGCGGAACTGGCGGTTTTGCGGTCGGAACAGACCGGTGCTTTAATTCTTCTGGATATTGATCATTTCAAGGAAGTCAACGACAATTATGGTCACTGGGCAGGGGATCAGGTGCTGGGGCAGGTGGCCCAACTTTTACAGGAAGTGTTCAGCGGCGAAATTGTCGGCCGGCCGGGCGGTGATGAGTTTCTCGTCTACCTTCGCCAGAGTGAGGCGGAGAATGTGCGAATCCGCTGTGAAGAGCTGCGGCGGCGGGTTCAGGACATTCGGCTGTCGGCGACCGACCGGCTGAGCGTCAGCGCCGGCTGTGCTTATGCCAAAGCGGGCTGCCTGTTTGAGACGCTCTATCAACAAGCGGATAAAGCGCTGTATCAGGCAAAGGCCAGAGGCCGCAATCAGATCGTTTATCCACGTTAATCTGAAGTTCGATCAGCGAATTCAGCCGCCAGCACAAGTGAAAAATCACGAAAATTCTGCGGATTCTCACAAGAGGGATTTTCCTTTCTTCGGATGTGCGGTACAATGAGAAAGACGAAAGGGGGCTGCGGATGGAAGCGAAAGAGAGACAATATTACGTGCTGCTTTCTGCGTTATGTACGACGTATACGCAGTCAATCGATCAACAGATCGCAAACTGGATCAATCCTCATTATTTAAAGGTGCTGGAGTATATCCGAAAACATGAAGGCGTAAAACCGGGCGAGCTGGCTGCAGTCTTCCGGATGTCGAAATCGAACGTCACCAAAATTATCAGTTATTTTGTGCGCAATGATTTTGTCGAGCGGGAGATCGAACAGAAGGATCGCCGCAGCCTGCATTTAAAAACGACGCCGTATGGCCGGCAGGTTTGCGGGAAAGCGGATGCGATCATCATGCATTTTGCGGCGCTGATGGCGGAGGCGTTTGAGGACGAAGACCGCGAGCTGTTCATGCAGCGGCTAACGCTGGCGATGCAGAAAATCAACGAGGAGTCGCACGTCATGCTTGACGATGGAGATGATTTCACCAATGTGGACTTCTAAAACGAAAGCAAACTGAACAGGCGCGCAAACAGGCTCAGTTGCCGCTTCTGAAACTGAAGCGCGTAGGGCAGCATCTTGCCATCCCTGGGAAAACCCGGGAAAATAAGAGAATCTTGCAGCTTTTCCTTAAAACGGTCTTGCGCTGCAATAAGCGCACAGGAAAAGCGAAGAAAGGAAACGAAACGACGATGAATGAACAGGCGAAAATGTTGGCGGGGAAACTGTATACCGCGCAGGATCCGCAGCTGACGGCGGATCATCAGCGGGCTTTACGCTTAACCCGGCGTTATAACATGACCGCAGAGGATCAGCAGGAGGAACGCGAGACGTTGTTGCAGGAGCTGCTGGGCAGCGTCGGCGAAGACGTGGTCATCATGCCGCCGTTTCGGTGTGATTACGGCAGTCAGATTGAAATTGGCGATCATTTTTTTGCGAATTATGATTGTCTGTTTCTGGATGTGTGTCCGATTACAATCGGCGATCATGTCATGCTGGGACCGCGGGTGTGTCTGTACACCGCGGCGCATCCGCTGAGCGCGGAGGTCCGGGATACCGGATTGGAGTATGGCAAGCCGATTACAATCGGCAATTCTGTCTGGATCGGCGGCAATGTGATCGTCAATCCCGGCGTGACGATTGGCAATGAGGTTGTGATCGGCGCCGGTACCGTTGTGACCCACGATCTGCCTGACGGTGTGATCGCGGCCGGGAATCCCTGCCGCGTGCTGCGGCCTGTCACCGACAAGGACCGGCAGTTCTGGCAGGCCCGTCAACAGGAGTGGCAGGCAGATGGGGAAACGGACTGACGGAAAGAAATCTGCTTGACAAGCGGATCAGGAAAGCGTAAACTAATCCCGGTCGGACCCTCAGGAATGCCTGCGGGAAAGACGAAAAAGGGAATCAAAAAATCAGTGAGGCAAAACCACTCTAAAAAACACAGAGTGGTTTTTTATTTTGAAGGAGGAATAGAATGGAGAATAAAATGGGGACGATGCCGATGAAGAAGCTGTTGACGGCGATGTCGCTTCCGATCATGCTTTCGATGTTGATTCAGGCCTGCTACAACATTGTTGACAGTATGTTTGTCGCACGGTATTCACAAGACGCGCTGGCGGCGGTATCGCTGGCGTTTCCAATTCAGATGCTGATCATCGCGGTGTCGGTCGGCACCGCGGTCGGCGTCAATTCACTTCTGGCCCGGCGCTTGGGCGAAGGCGGGATGGAAGAGGTAAATCAGGCTGCGCAGCACGGCGTCGTTCTGGCGCTGCTGAGCGCGGCGGTGTTTGCGCTTTTCGGTTTAGGCGGAGCGCGGATGTTCGCCAATCTGTTTACCACCTCCGAAGCGATCGCTTCGCAGGCGGCGCTGTATATGGGAATCGTCACGGTATTCTGTTTCGGCGTGTTCGTACAGATTGTGATGGAACGGATCATGCAGGCGACCGGCAACGCGATTTACAACATGGTCATGCAGGGCATCGGAGCGCTGGTCAACATCATTCTGGATCCGATCTTCATCTTCGGCTTGTTCGGATTGCCGGAAATGGGCATCATGGGCGCGGCCATCGCCACGGTAGCCGGGCAGATTCTGGCGATGGTGCTGGGGGCGTGGATCATTCATAAGAAGATTCCGTTTATCCACTTGGGTCTGAATCATTTCCGGTTTTCTCTGGAAACCTGCCGCCAGATCTATTCGGTCGGCTTCCCGGCGATCATCATGCAGTCGGTGGCGTCGGTGATGACGCTGGGCATGAATATGATATTAATGCCGTATTCGGAACTGGCGATTTCGGTTTACAGCGTGTACGCCAAACTGCAGCAGTTTATCTTCATGCCGGTCATGGGGATGAACAGCGCATTGATCGCGATTGTGGGCTACAATTTCGGGGCGCAGAAAAAACAACGGATCTACCAGGCGACGCGGTATTCGCTGATCGCCGCGGTGATGATCATGGCGCTGGGAACCTTGATCTTTCAGGCGTTTCCGCAGGCCCTGTTGGGAATGTTCAACGCATCCGCCGAGATGCTGGATATCGGCATTCCGGCGCTCAAGACGATCTCGTTGTCGTTTGTGTTTGCCGGGGTGTCGATCGTGCTGTGCTCAATCTTCCAGGCGCTGGACGACGGCATGCTTTCGCTGTGGGTGTCGCTGGGCCGTCAGCTGATCCTGGTGCTGCCGCTGGCCTGGCTGCTTTCAACCTGGGGCGGGCTGAACGCGCTGTGGCTGGCATTTGTGCTCTCTGAAGCGGTGTGCATGGTGTTCAGTGCCGTCATGTACCGCCGGGTGAGAGTCCGGCAGATCGACAGACTTGCTGATTGAGAAGAAAGTAATGAAAAAACAGACAGATGATTTTACTGTAAACTTGGAAAATATATAAAAATACAGGTGGTACAAGGCACGATATGCTCTGTACTGCCTGTTTCTTTATATAGAAATTCTAGACTATCCTAAACTGAATAAAAACCTATTTGATAAATCCAAATTTTCTTTTTCTTCGTTTAATTTCATGTTTTTAATAGCCTGTTTTTGAGTTTCGATAATAAATTTGGACCATGAATTTTGTTACTTTCGATATATATCTAACTATTTAATTGTATCCAAAGAATTTGTGATTAAATAACCTGTTATATAGATTGTTTTGTACTATACTGTAATTGTAATGAGATACTCTGTCTGGATAATAGGCAGAAACTAATTGATTTGAGTCTTATGTATTTATGTGAGTTCATATTAAACTAAAGATAAAAAACATCACTTGTATTTATAGAAAGCGTGGTGAATAAAGTGAGAAAATTGCTTATTTGCATTATGATATTCTTCTTAGCATCCTGTACTTTTACAAAAACGGATAAATTAGTGTGTGTGGAAATTGAAACGCCGGAATCTATACACATTCCATATAAAAACTTGTTGGGAAATTATAATATTTATGAATATGCCGATTTTGATGAGTTATACATAGATTGTTTTAGCTGCCAAGGAGACATTAAGAATTCGTTCTGTGATAAAATAGAAAAATTTACAAACCAAATTCAGTTTTATCTTATGGCTTCTTATAAACTATCAGAAGATACTATTGAACAAGGTGATTTATATACTAAGCTGATTGGTTTTTTAGGAGTTTATGAGAAACAATCTTTTTTGAAGAATAGTTATATTGATTTTACGGAAGATGTAAAACTTACCTATACTGAATTAAAGGATAGTATTGTATATAGTGATAATGATATAGTTGTTATAAACTTTATAAAGTATTTAGACGAAGATTCAATAGAAATTTATTTCAGCGATTTCCAAGGAGAAGAAAGTGTATTTAAAGAGTTGCTACTTGATTTTGTGAAGAATCATTTGATGGAGAAATAAATTATAGTTTATTAAGGCGATGATCTTTTTATGAGTTCTTACTCGGTTCGGGAAGGAATAGAATTTCCATACAAAGAAGCAGGCAAGATAAAACGTTATATAAAACGTTATCTTGCCTGCCCTTTTTATCTTTGCCCCTGACAGGGAATATACTTCAGTTGGAACTGGATGAAAATCCAAGTTTATTAGACCAGATTAAACCAGAATGCGCGGCATTCGTCCACGAAGCATGCTTAACGTTTCCGGAACAATCGTTCCAGTTTTTTCTGCGACTTCCAGTGCGGAGATTTGGCCCATTCCCTGTTTACCGATCACGACGACTTCATCCCCGACAGCCGCGGGCAAAGAGCCGAGATCCACAAGACATTGATCCATGCACATCGCGCCGACGATCGGACGGCGTTGTCCATGAATCAGAACTTCTGCCCCCTGGAAGGAGGAACTGCGAAGCAGACCATCGGAATAACCGATCGAAAGAATCGCGACGGTCGTATCGCAAGGAGCGGCCCAGGCATGATTGTACCCTGCGCCCTCCCCTTTTTTCAACGGCCGCAACGCCGCAATCCGGGTGTGGACGGAAGCAACGGGCCGCCAATCCAGCGCCATCCGGGATCGGAATGAGGCGATGCAGCCGAACAGCGCGATTCCGCAGCGGACAAGATCACACCGCAGCTCCGGATAATTCAGAAATCCATAACTTCCCTGCAGATGCACGCGGCCCGGATCGATTCCCCGCTGTTTCAGACCGTCCACGACGTGAAAGAACCGTTCGATCTGCGCCCGGGTATGCGCAATGGCTTCAGCGCTCAGGTTATCCGCTTCATAAAGATGGGAATAAAGGCCGGTAATCTGAAGATGAGGCAGCGCATAGTACCGCGCGATGGCGTCCAGATCCTCCGCGGTTTCACCCAGACGGTGCATCCCGGTGTCCACCGGCAGATGTGCGCTGATCGGACAGCCGGTCTGATCCAGCTGACAGGCCTGATCGTAACTGGTTAAGGTTAAGGAGAGATGCAGACGCGACAGTTCTGCTGCCCGCTGCGGTGGAACATAGCCTAAGATCAGAATCTCCGCGGTCGGATTGATCGCCCGGATCACCTTGGCTTCCTCGACGGTGGCGACGGCGAAATGCCGAACGCCCTGCCGGCTCAGGAAATCCGCGGTCGGCTCCAGACCATGTCCATAAGCGTTGGCCTTTAAGACCGCCATCAGCTCCTGCTGCGGCGCCATGGCTTTTCTCAAGATCGTCAAATTGTGCCGCAGCGCGATCCCGTCCAGCTCGACCCAGGCCCTATCCCGACCTTCAGGAATCGGTTCAGGATCCAGCGCTTCGACGAATAAGCAAGTCGTTTCATCCAGCTGTGAGCTTTCGACCGACGTGTTTTCAGCGGGCGGAAGCGTTTCGGCCAGCGGCTGCGTCCACAGCTGCCAGCGGCGTTGTCCGTCATCATAGCGATAGGGGTTGGCCTTGGTATAAGCTTTAAGAAAAGCGGCGTATTCCTCCAGCACCCAGTCGTGATCAGCGATGATTTGCGCATGCGGCAGTCCGACATAACGGTAATGCCAGGGTTCTTCGCTGATTCCGGTAATTTCTGTTTTGTGTTTGGGGTAACGGAAAATAAAGCCGAACTGATCGGCGCATTCCCGCATCCGATCCGCCAGAGGACCGGAGAAATCCGGGCAGATCAGATCCTGATCCTTGCCGGCGATGCCCAGGTCGATGGCCAGCCCGGTATGATGCTCGCTGGCCCGCACCTCGGCGACGAACTGATGCGCGTAATCCCATCCCCGTTCACTTTCCGTTTCGCTCATGAGGGTTCGCTGCTGATCATAACTGCGCCAGCCGCTGACAAACGTCACTTCGTTTTCCCCGCCGCAATGGGTAATCCAGGCGTTTAAAGCGCGGGCGCAGACCGGCTGCAGCTGAGTGTTTTCATCAATCCAGACCAGCTCGCGGGTCCAGTAAGATTCATCCGCTTCCAGGCGATGTTCCCGGTTGACAAGCCGTACGCAGTTCATGCGTTCCTCCCCCGCCGCAAAGCGTCTTCAATTAACGTGTCCAGAATCGTTTCAAAGGGAATACCCGCCTGTCCCATCATGCGCGGATAGCGGCTGGTCGCGGTCATGCCCGGCAACGTGTTGATCTCATTAAACACGATTCGCTGGTCCGGGGTCAGGAAACAATCCACACGCACCAGTCCCTGACAATGGTGGATTTCCCACAACTTCCGTGCCAGACAGCGCATCTGTTCGCTGATGAAATCCGGCAGCTGCGCCGGACATTCCACCTGCGCGTGGGTATCGACATATTTTTCTTCATAATCGAAGAAATCGCTGTTTAAATGAATCCGGTCGACCGCACCTGTCACGAGGCTGTCGCAGGTTTGAAGGAGGGAACAGCCAATTTCCTCACCCTCGACGGCTTCTTCAATTAAAATCCGGCTGTCATGTTCGGCCGCTGCCGCGCAGGCGGCGTCGAGTTCTTCCCAAGCGTTGATCTTGGTGATGCCGATCGAGGAACCGCCGCGGGCCGGTTTGACGAAGCAGGGCAGATGCAGCCGTTTCAGCGATTCTCGCTTTTGATCGATCTCAGAATAAGCGAACACGATGAACGGACTGACTTCGATCCCGTTCTGCCGCGCCAGCTGATGGCTGAGCGCCTTGTCCATGCCCAGCAGCGAAGCATCCATGCCGCAGCCGACAAAAGGAATGTGGAACAATTCCAGCATGCCCTGAAGCGTTCCATCCTCGCCATTGCGGCCATGCAGGACCGGAAAGAAGACGTCGACGGCTACAGTTTCACCGTTTTCACTTTTTAATTCAAAGTTGCTGCGAGCCAAGGTCAGTCGCAGACGCAGATCCGACGCTGTATGCCACTGATCTGCTTCGATTTCCGCCGCGCTTGCATTTGTGAGAAACCAGTCGCCCTGAGGATCAATGCCGATTTTTACAACTGTGTACCGCTGCGGATCCAGTGCCCGCAGCACGCCCGCCGCGGAATGCAAAGAAACATGGTATTCATCGCTGCAGCCGCCAAACAGGACGGCAACGTTCAATTTTTCGTTCATGATTTAGTCCTCCTCGATAATTTCAGTTTCCGGCGGCAGCGGATAATCGATCCGGCTGCGGCTGGTGTAACAGGCTTCCTTGCGCACAAGTTCACCGCTGTGCGCGTCGTAGATCGTGCGCGCAATATCCTGTGTGCGGAAGATCTGTCCTTTTTTTCGCGAATAAGTCAGCGCGGAACCAGTCACCTCGTAGCGGCAGCGCGGCGGCTGTGCGCATCGGAACTGCGCGTGAACGGAATCCTCGTCAAAGTCCAGAATCAGCTGAAACGGCTGATCCGTATCGTTGCGGAATTTCAGATCGCTCCAGCCCTCCTGAATCGTCGCGTCGATCCCCGCCGGCATTTCCGCATTTGGATTGGCCGGCAGCGAGATGACCAGATGCGGATGCTTCTCGATCACCGTCAGCGGCGTATGCAGCACCATCCAATATAACAGTTCGCTCATAAAACACAGCCCGCCACCATGGACCGGTACGATTTTACCATCGTGCAGCCCCAGCCCCGGCAGATAGGGATCATCGTGATCGGCGCCCCGTGCCAGCTGCCAGAACGAGAACACCTCGCCCGGTTCGATGATCAGCTGCTGCATGCGGCGGGAGACCACCTTCAGGTTGTGGGCCTTGTTGTATTGATATTGAATATCATACCCGCTGTCAGGATTGATTAATCCCTGCGTACATTCATATTGGATATACGGCAGCCGTTCTTCGGCCTGCCTGCGCGCATAACGATTCCCGTCATGCTTCATTTTTTGATAAAAACACCAGATTTTCTGCTTTCTGCGCAGCGGCAGAAGAAAAGGCAGAAATTCCGTAACTCGACGTCGGCTCATACAATTCACTCTCCTTGAAGTTTCCCTTATTATGCCACCGGAAGATGACTTTCCCATGGCCGCTCCGGTGACTTGTTTGTCACTTTCAGTATAAAAGGAAAAGATCTTAAGTTCTTTACTTCCCCATGACGCTTTGTGAAGGTCTATGACAGGTTTCTTAAGAAACGATGACGACGTGTTCGGCGGCGGAAGAGGATCCTTTTTCCCCGCGCATTGTGGTACAATGAGATCAATGAAATTTCAAGGAGGGAAACAGAGTTATGAATTATCCGCAATGGAAAAAATCCGACTGGTCCGAAACCCGCTTCGGCGTGACGATGAAGGACGAGTATATCGGACTGGAACAGCCGAAGGATCCCGCGGTGCTGAGCTGGGTCGCCAGGGAAAATGCGCTGACCGATCAGTTTTTCAGCACGCTGCCGGGCTATGCGAAGAAAAAGGAACAGCTGCAGGCGCGGCCGTTTTACGCCAGCTATACCGCCGTCACGGAAACGCCAGAGGGCTATTGGGCAACCCGGGCCAACGCGGACGGCACGCGCACACTGGTCGTTTTGGACAAGGAATTTAAAGAAATCCGGGAAGCGGATCTGAGCCTGATTCCGGACACAATTACGGTGTTTACGGCCAATCCGTCCTTTACGGATCCGGATCTGATTTATTATACCGGACTGGAAGACGGGGCTGGCCGCCCGTGCGTGCTGGTCGTCGATCAAAAGGAAAACAAGCTGATCCGCAAACTGGACGGGATTTTCTACTCGCTGTGGGATAAGACCGGCCGCCGGATTCTGTATTCCGACGCCGACGCCGATCCGGAAAAAGGGTTGAACGTCAACCATGTTCGCTGTTATGACTGCGACACGGATGAAATCCAAACCTGCTTTGATTACCGTGAAAACGCCGTGCTGGTACGTCTGGCCTGCTCCGCTGACGGGGCTACTGTCGTTGCGGAAGTGATGGAAAATTACGCCGATACCGTGATCTTTGTGCAGCAGGACAACGGCGAATTTGTCTCTGTCAGCGCGAACATAAAAGGCGCGTTCACCTATGTCGATACACTGAACGGGGAGCTGATTTTCCTGACCCAGTCTCAGGCGCCGCTGGGGCGTCTGATCGCTGTGAAGCAAGGCCAGACGCTGGCGGAAGGCAGGACGCTGGTCGCAGAATGTGAAATGAAGCTGGAAGATGCGATCCGTCAAGGGGATCAGCTGGTGCTGTTCTATTTAAAAGATGCGGCGTCGTTCGTCCGCGTGGTGGACGCTGAAGGAAAGAAGGTCCATGATCTGTCGCTGCCGAGCCAATGGGGCGCGTGCACGCTGGCCATGCAGAATGGGCGCGGGATTCGCAAATCCGATTCACTGATTCTGGAATTTGAATCGTTTGTCCATTCGCCGATGCTTTTGAAGCTGACCGGCGATCAGCTGAGCGTGCTGTATCAGCCGAATCCCAAAACGGCGGCGGATATCGAAGTCCGGCAGATTTTCACCGAGGCTCCGGACGGCGAGCGCATCCCGGCCTTTGTCGTCATGCCGAAGGGGTTGGAGAAAACGGGAAAGACCCCGACGCTGATGTATGGCTACGGCGGCTACAACAACGCGATCCTGTCTTCCTATAATAATCCGTTTGTCGATCTGGACATCGTTGACTGGGTCAGTCAGGGCCGGATCTATGTCAGCATCAACCTGCGCGGGGGCAGCGAATACGGCACCCGCTGGCATGAAGGGGGAAGCCTGGCAAACAAGAAAAACTGCTTCACCGATTTCATCGCGACCGCCGAGCGCATCCAGCAGGAAGGCTGGACCTGCCCTGAGAAAACAGCGATCTGCGGCGGTTCCAACGGCGGACTGCTGATGTGCGCGCTGCTGACGATGCGGCCCGATCTGTGGGGCTGCGTCATCGCCTCGGTGCCGCATACCGATATGATCCGTTTCCGCAACGATGACCGGGGACCGATGTATATCACCGAATACGGCGATCCGATGGATCCGGCGCTGTTTTCGTACATGCTTTCCTATTCTCCATATCACAACATCCACCGGATCGCTTATCCGGCAACGTATATCCAGACTGGCGAATGTGATAACAACGTGCCGCCGTATCATGGCAAGAAAATGGCCGCGAGACTGCAGGAAAACAACCAGAGCGATCATCCGGTGCTGCTGCGCGTGCTGGCGCTCGGCAGTCATGACCGCGGCAAGGGCGAAGCCCATCTGAAAACGATCGCTGAAATGCAGAGCTATATCGACTGGGCGTTAGGCGAGGTGCAGGAATGATCACGGTCTATCTTGTCGGCCCGCTGTTTACCGAAGCCGATCAATATCAGCGCCGGAAGGAAGGGGAACGGCTGCGTCAGGAACTGGCAAAGCGGGATGTCGATGTTCAGCTTGTCAATCCGATCGACCTGCCTTTAAACGAAGGCGGCGCGTCGACGCCGGCAGCGATCTTTGAAGCCGATTATCATTTCCAGTGCGAAGCGACGCACGTGTTCCTGGATCTGGCGAATGAAGATACCGGCAGCCACATGGCGCTGGGCATTCTGTTGGAGAAGAAGCTGAGCGGCAAGCCGATCCAGCTGTACCCGGTGTACTCCGATTCCCGGATCGGACGCAATCAGGCATCCGGCCTGGATTGTCCGATCGGCTACAACGCGTTTGTGATCGGCGGCTTGAAAGCCAACGGAATTCAGACGTATTCAAGCTTTGATCAGGCGTGCGATCAGTTCCTGAAGGATCTGGAAGGCTGAGCGTAAGCCTGAGGAATCAAACGGTAGTCCGGCAAAAGCCGGAAATTCAAACAATATCTATCAGAAAAGGAAAGAGCGGCGGAAGAGAGCGGCAGGAAGCTGAAACCGCGGCTTTTTCTGTTTGCTTCAAGGGAAGGATGACCTTCTTTGAAAAGTATGATAAACTGATACCATTGATTTCAAAGAGGGAGGAAGGGAAAAATGAAAAAAAGATTCTCGAAGTTTTTCGGAACGCGGCAGTTTTACAAGCTGGCGCTGGCTGTGGCGGTCCCGTTGATGATGCAGCAGCTGATCACCAGTTCGGTTAACCTTGTCGATAATTTAATGGTCGGCCAGCTGGGGGATGCGGCGCTGGGCGGCGTCGCGGCGGTCAATCGGTTCTATATTATCGCGACCTATGGGACCAACGGCGTGCTGGCGGCCGCGGCGATCTTCATCGCACAGTTCTTCGGGGCGCGGGATGAGGAACGAATGAAGCAATCGTTCCGGTTCTCGATCTTAAGCGCGTATGCGATCATGATCCCGTTCTTCATCCTGGGGATTCTGGCGCCGCAGGAGATTGTGCATTTCTTTACGGGCGACCCGGTGATCATTCAGCTGGGCAGCGCCTATATGCGGATTGCGGCGTTTACGTTTTTGCCGATGGCGTTGTCATTGGGGATTTCCAGCGCGATGCGGGCGGTGGGGGAAACCAGAATTCCGTTAGTGATCAGCGCCGGGGCGGTGCTGACGAACACGGTGCTGAACTATTGTCTGATCTTCGGGAATTTCGGTTTTCCGCGCTTAGGTGTTGAGGGCGCGGCGATCGCGACGTTGATCGCCCGGGTGCTGGAAGCGGCCGTGCTGCTGATCGTATTGACGAAGCTGGATCTGCCGTTTAAAACCAAATTGGCGCAGCTGTTCCACGTTCCCGGCCAGCTGGCCCGCAGCATTCTGATCAAGGCGGCGCCGTTGGCGCTCAACGAAGTCATGTGGTCGCTGGGAATGGCGACGTTGTTCAAGTTCTATGCGACGCGCGGACCGGAGGTCATGTCCGGTTATTCGATTGCGAATACGATCGGCGATATCTTCTTCGTGCTGTTCGGCGGGATGGCCGCAGCGACGACGGTTCTGGTTTCGCAGCCGTTGGGTGCGAACAAGCTGGACGAAGCGCGCGATCATGGTTATCAGCTGCTGGGCTTCAGCGTCATGCTTTCCTTGTTGTTCGCGGTTCTGATGTTTGGTTCTTCGTTTGTCGTTCCGCATTTCTATCAGGTGTCGCCTACCGCCAAGCAGGTTGCGGTGGACGTGCTGCGGATCATGTCGGTGATGTTCTGGATTTATATGGGCAACACGCAGTGCTACTTCATTCTGCGCGCCGGCGGCGATACGCGTTCGACTCTGTTTATGGATTCGGGCTATATGTGGACGGTGAACATTCCGCTGATCTGCTGCTTCACCTATTTTACCGGCGTTGATATTCTGGTGTTGTATGTCATCGGACAGATGACGGATATTCTGAAGCTGGTGATCGCCTATTCGTTAGTGCGGAAAGAGAAATGGGTCGTCAATTTAACGCAATTTTGAAACAGCGGTGGTCTGCCCGGATCCGGGCAGACTTTTCCTTTGAGAAATGTTAAAAAATGGAATTAAAAAAATTTAAAAAACGAAAAAAAGTGCTTGCATACCCTTAAGGCTTATGATATTATAATTAAGCAAACGCCTAAATAGCTCAGTCGGTAGAGCAAACGGCTGTTAACCGTTAGGTCACAGGTTCGAGCCCTGTTTTAGGCGCCATTTTTTTTGGCTCGTTGGTGAAGTGGCTTAACACAGCGCCCTTTCACGGCGTCATTCACGAGTTCGAATCTCGTACGAGTCACCATTAAAAATGAAAAGTCCGCAAGGGCTTTTTTGTTTTTGGTCAAAACAAAAAATAAAAAACACGATGCTTTGTTAAAGCCGGATAAACGGTGGAATCTGTGAATAAAGGAATCGTCGGCCAGAAGGGAAACGGTCTCTTTTGTCCAAGTTAACGCAATGATTCCTGTCGCTGACGTTTTCAAATTACCTGTGCATAAAAATGGTCAATAGTAAAAGTAAACGCAGGTAAAGAAGAAAATGTGTATCGGGGCAGAGTAAAAGGAGAAACAGAGTAAA
>NZ_JADNPO010000036.1:0-33559 GCF_015558105.1 Holdemania sp. 1001095H_141210_F2 | reverse complement strand
AAATTGAGAACAGATACGATAGAATGAGTAATGGACATAGTGAGATTTCCTTTCTGTAATTTGTGGTGATTTTATTGTAACGGAAATTCTTACCTATGTCTCTTTTTTTATGCTCAAGAAAAAAAGGCTTTGGTTTCCACCAACACCAAAATTTATAGAACCTTTTTTTTGTGCTAACTTTGTTCGGTGTGAAGGAAACGTAAAAAGAGAAGGAGAATAGCCGATTTTGAAAATAGGGAAAGAAACAGAGATGTTTTTCTACAAGCCCGTTCTGACTTTCCTGTTTTTTGACATTTGTTCGTTTTTGGCTAAAATCAGGACAGATTTTTTTGTCTGTCGGAATTTTATACAGGCTCTTGGCGGTGTCTATGGCGGCAGAGGTCAGGAAGAAGTAAGCTGAAGACGGTTAGAAAAAAACAAACAGGAGGAAGATAGAGAATGTATTACAGCAATGGTAACTACGAAGCATTTGCACATCCGCGCAAGCCGGAAGGGGTTGACAACAAGTCCGCGTATCTGGTCGGCTCGGGACTGGCGGCCTTGTCCGCGGCATGTTTCCTGGTCCGCGATGGCCAGATGAAGGGCGAGCACATCCATATTCTTGAGGAAGGCAAGCTGCCCGGCGGCGCCTGCGATGGTATCAAGGATCCGCAGAAGGGCTTCATCATCCGCGGCGGCCGGGAAATGGAAAATCACTTTGAATGTCTGTGGGATCTGTTCCGTTCCATTCCGTCCTTAGAAACCGAAGGCGTTTCCGTACTGGATGAATACTACTGGCTCAACAAGGACGACCCGAACTATTCGCTGATGCGCGCGACGATCAACCGCGGCGAAGATGCGCATACTGACGGCAAATTCGGTCTGAGCGACAAAGCGGCGATGGAGATCATGAAGCTGTTCTTCACGAAGGACGAGGATCTCTATGATAAAAAGATTACCGACGTCTTCGACAACGAATTCTTCTCCAGTAATTTCTGGCTGTACTGGCGCACGATGTTCGCGTTTGAGGACTGGCATTCAGCCCTGGAAATGAAGCTGTATATCCAGCGCTTCATCCATCACGTCGGCGGCCTGCCGGATTTCTCCGCGCTGAAATTTACGAAGTACAATCAGTACGAATCCCTGATCCTGCCGATGGTAAAATATCTGGAAGAGCATCATGTGCAGTTTGACTATGAGACGCGCGTGACCAATGTGGAATTTGAGATCACCGGGGAAAAGAAGGTGGCCCGCCGAATCGTCTGCGTCCGGGAAGGCCGGGAAACTACGATCCCGCTGACGGAAAACGATCTTGTCTTCGTGACCAACGGCAGCTGCACGGAAAATTCCAGTCTGGGCGACAATGACCACGCGCCGCAGTTCAACACTGAAAACGGCGGCTGCTGGCAGCTGTGGCGCAACATCGCGGCGCAGGATCCGGCGTTTGGACATCCGGATAAATTCTGCACGCAGACCGATAAGACCTATTGGGAATCCGCGACCGTCACCACGCTGGATGACCGCATCCCGCCGTATATCCAGAAGATCTGCAAGCGTGATCCGTTCAGCGGCAAGGTCGTCACCGGCGGTATCATCACCGTCAAGGATTCCAACTGGCTGATGAGCTACACGCTGAACCGCCAGCCGCATTTCAAGGATCAGCCGAAGGACCAGCTGGTCGTCTGGGTTTACGGCCTGTTCGGCGATGTTCCGGGCAACTACGTGAAGAAGCCGATGCGCGAGTGCACCGGTACGGAAATCACGGAGGAATGGCTGTATCATCTGGGCGTGCCAGAGGATCAGATTCATGACATGGCGGTTAATTCCGCCCGCTGCATCCCATGCATGATGCCGTATATCACCGCCTTCTTCATGCCGCGCACAGCAGGCGATCGCCCGAAGGTTGTCCCGGAGGGCTGCGTGAACTTTGCATTCATCGGACAGTTTGCCGATACCGTCCGCGATACGGTGTTCACCACGGAATACTCTGTCCGCACCGGCATGGAAGCGGTCTATACGCTCTTAAATGTTGATCGCGGCGTGCCGGAGGTCTTCAACTCGGTGTACGATGTCCGCGTTCTGATGGATTCGACCTATAAGATGCTGGATGGCCGCAAGCTGGAAGACATCAAGGTGCCGTGGCTGGTTCACTGGCTTGAAAAGAAAGGTCTGAAAAAAATCCAGGGCACGGTGATCGAAGAACTGCTGGAAGAATATCATCTGATTTAAATCAATCCGAAACAGCATACAAGATCCTGATTCCAGCGAGTCGGGATCTTTATTATATTGGCTGTTGAGCATGCTTTGACGAAGTTCAAAAAGGGAACGAAACAGGGTAGAAAACAAATCCGTGCAAAAGTTTCGCCGAATCTTCACATTCCGGATATCTGTCGAAACGTGAGAAAAGCCCGTCATTTCCATCTTTTATCAGCTTCAATACAATTTTCTGAACAATCGCAAGGTTAAGCGCTATCAAATTTATTGAAAATCTTTTCATAATTGAGTATAATACACTTGAGGTGATTTTGATGGACGAACTATTGGCGGCCATGTATAAAGTTTCAGTACAGCTGGTCCCGATTCTGGGGGTCGCTGTACTTTGTTTTCTTATTTATTTATTGCGCCATTGCGTCACATTTATTAAGGAATTAACGGTCATGGTTCAGAAGGCGGGTTCCGCGATGGAGGGGGTAGATAAAAGCATTGACAAGCTTCAGGCGCCCTTGGACACAGTGGTCCGGCTATCTTCAACGATTGACCAGGTTCAGGAAAGTGCTGTGGGAGCTGTCAAAAATATGGCTGGTTTTATGGCCGGGAATCTCGACAGCGCCAGGGAGGCGGCCGCCGCGCGCTCAGCGAAGAAGAAACCGGCGCCGCAGCCGGAACCCGCGGCAGTAGTCCCGACGGAAAGCGACGAACCTAAAACTCAGAGTGAAGGAGGAACAGAACATGAGTGACGAAAACAAACGAGTGGACGAAGAAGTGGAAAAAACGGTAGAGGATCTGAAAAAACAGATCGAAGAAATCAACCGTGAGGCGGAAGACGCCGGCAGTCAGCAGTCGTCGGAAGTCAAGGAAAAGATCCAGGCAGCGGCGAAGAAAGCCATCGAAATTCTGAATCAGGGTATCGATCAGCTGAAATTGTTAACGGCTCAGGTTCAGGACAGCGACACCTACCGCAAAACGATGAGCCAGGTCAAAGCCACGACCGATAAGGCCGTAGCGGAATCTCAGCGGCTGTTTAACGACATCAAGACGGATCCGAAGCTGAACAAAGCCGTTGAGGATATCAAAAAATCAGTCAGCGACGTCAGTGAAAAGGTATCCTGCTGCGTTAAGAGCGGACTGGACGAGCTGAAAAACAATGAAGATCTGATGGAAAAAGTCGATCAGATCAAAGACGGCACAGCCGCTCTGGTTGAAAAAGGACAGCGTGCTGTGAAGGACTTTACAAGCAAGCCGGAAGTGCAGCAGAATATTGAAAAAGCCAAGGATGTGACGATCGACGTCGCGGAAAAGACGGTCGACGCGCTGAAAAACTGGTTAAGACCGCAGCCGGCCGCGGAAGCTGAACCGGAAGCCAAACCGGAAAACGAAGAAGAAAAGGAGAACAGTGCAGAGCATGAAGAGAGTAACAATCTATGATGTAGCTAACGAAGCCGGCGTTTCCCTGGCCACGGTATCCCGCGTCATCAACGGGAGCAACGTCGTTAAGGGCGGAACCAAGCAAAAGGTCGAGGAAGCGATTGAAAAACTGGGCTACAAGCCGAACGCGATTGCGCAGGGGCTGGCTCTGCAGAAGACGACGACGATCGCGCTGGTGATTCCGGAGGCCAGCTTCACGTATACCGGCCAGATCATCAACGGACTGTTGGACGTCGCGAAAATCTATAAATACAACATCATGCTTCACACGACGACCGAAGGCATCAACGAGATCAACGATATCATTGAAAATATCATTAAGTCCCGGGTCGACGGCGTCGTCATTTATAACGACAAGCTGATGCGCGAAGAACTGAATACGCTGACCAAATACAACGTACCGATCGTGATTATCGGCAACAAGGTGTCCGACGCCAAGATCAGCTCGGTCTACGTCGACATTGAGAACGCCGTTTATGAGCTGGTCATGAAGTATTTGGAAGGCGGCAAGCGTGACATCGCAATTATTCAGGACCGCAAAAACGGCTATTCCATTGATCAGATGATCAACGGCGCGAAGAAAGCGTATGCAACCAAAGGTCTGGAATTCAACGGCTATCTGGAGATTCCGGGTCAGTACCGCACGTCGTATGACTTCATGAAGGATTATCTGCAGGATCACAAGCATGACCTGATTATCGCCAACCGGGATTCGCAGGCGATCGCAGTCGTCAACGCGGCCAAGGAAAACGGCATCGACATTCCGAAGGAAATGGAAATTGTCTGCGTCATCGACACGAAATACAATTCGATGATGCGGCCGCAGATTTCCAGCTTTGCGATTCCGTCCTATGATCTGGGCGCGGTTTCGATGCGCGTCATGACGAAGATGCTGCAGGAAAATACCGACGATATCGACAAAGAAATTGAATTGAGCTATCTGTTTACACCGCGGCAGTCGACTTTGTGATTGACATCTTCACCGGTCTGCGGCTATAATAGCTCTAACAGGCTGGGAAGAGAAAGAGTAGCCTTGGAATGCTGGAAGAGAGCCTTTGGGTGGTGCGAAAAGGCAGCAGGAAAAGGGGAATACACCTCGGAGCCTCCTATGGCAAAGATAGGACGCGGACTTCGGCGTTATGAAGAAGAGCATATCCTGAGAAACCAAGGGATATGAATTAAGGTGGTACCGCGCAAAGACGTCCTTATGGGGGCGTCTTTTTATTTTGAAGGAGGAAAAATCAAATGGGTATCTATGAAGAACTGGAATGGCGGGGATTGATCAAAGATGTCAGCTCGCCGGAGTTGCGGGAGAAATTGAACGCCGGAGGCATGACGTTTTATATTGGGACAGATCCGACCGGGGATAGTCTGCACATCGGGCATTTCTCATCGTTTCTCATCAGCAAGCGTTTAAAAGACGCCGGACACAATCCAATCTTGTTGGTCGGCGGCGGCACCGGGCTGATCGGCGATCCGAAGCCGGATGCGGAACGGCCGATGGTCACAAAAGAAGAAGTCAATCACAACTATGAATGCCTGAAAAAGCAGGCGGAGAAAGTCTTCGGCTTTGAGGTCGTCAACAATTACGACTGGTACAAGGACATCAACTTCATTGACTTTCTGCGGGATTATGGGAAATACTTCAATATCAATTACATGCTGAACAAGGATATCGTACGCCGCCGTCTGGACGCCGGCATCACCTATACCGAGTTCTCTTACATGTTGATGCAGGCGATGGATTTCTGGTGGCTGCATGAAAATAAGGGCTGCACGCTGCAGGTGGCCGGTCAGGACCAGTGGGGCAACATCACGGCCGGGATTGAGCTGATCCGCAAGAAGACGGGACAGGAAGCTTATGGCTTTACGATGCCGCTGTTGACCAAGTCGGACGGCACGAAGTTCGGCAAGACCAACGGTCATGCGATCTGGCTGGATATCAACAAGACGTCGGCTTATGAAATGTACCAGTTCTTCATCAACTCCGAGGACAGCAAGGTCATTGATTACCTGAAGTTTTTAACTTTCTTAAGCCGGGAGGAAATCGAAGCACTGGAAGAAAAGAACCGGACGGAACCGCATTTACGCGAAGCGCATAAGACGCTGGCGAAGGAAGTCATCACGTTCATCCATGGCGAAGAAGCGTACAACACTGCGATTAAAATCGCGCAGACGCTGTTTGGCGGCAATCTCAGGGATCTGACGGTCGAGGAACTGAAGCAGGGGATTTCCGACATGCCGCGCTTTACGATTGAGGACAAGCAGCCGTTACTGGACGTGCTGGTGGCGAGCGGCATCGCGAAAAGCAAGCGCGAAGGCCGCGAGTGGATCGTGGGCGGTTCCATTCAGGTCAACGGTGAAAAGGTGACGGATCCGATGACGCCGGTCTGCCGCAGCGAGGCATTTAATCAGGAATTTACGATTCTGCGCAAAGGCAAGAAGAACTATTTTGTCTGCGACTTCCAATAATCGCAATCCCGCGCCAAAAAGAGAAGATTGTCATTAAGAACAAGATGGGAAAGGGCGAGCGATCATCGGGCTGAAAAAGCGTTGAAAGATCAGGAAGGGTTTGTTTCCCTCGGCAAGGACCGAAGGGACAGGAACCCTTCTTTTTTTTTGTCATAGAATGGGATACAAGAGGAGGTGCATCCATGAAAGCGGTCGTGTTTGTGAATGACCAGCGAATGGAAATTATCATTCAGCGTTTACGGTCGGCCGGGATTCAGGTCCAGGAAGGCCGGTGTGAAAAAGACATGGAACAGATCGAACGGATGGCGAACAGAATGGATCTGGTCATCCTGCCGATTCAGGGCGTCAGCGACGACGGATTTATCGAACTCAAAAAACGAGGGTATTGCATGAAGGATTTCTTTGCGTCGCTGCGCAAGGAAACGTTGATTTTTACGGGAGTGATCACGCCGTACATTAAGAAGCTGCCGCAGACGGTGATCTCACTTTTAGCACGGGAGGAGGTCGTTGCGGCCAACGCGGCGTTAACGGCGGAGGGAATTTTGGCGATGGTGATCCAGAATACGCCGCGCTCGCTGGCGGAATATCGTTACGATGTGATCGGCTTCGGGCACTGCGGCCGGGCGATTGCCGGACTGTTTCATCAGCTGGGGCTAAAAGTCAGGATTGTTTCCGCGCATGCGCATCCTGAATCCTCGCTGCTGCCGTACGCCTTTATCCCTTTGCAGGAATGGCAGTTTCAGCAGCCGTGGCCGGTCGTGATCAACACCGCGCCCATCGAGGTGATCAGCGAGGCGATGGTGGCCGGCTGGCAGACACAGCCGTTGATCATTGATATCGCTTCGCGGGCGGTCGGCGTCAGCGAACGCGTGTATAAGCGCAAGGATACGCACGTCATCGCCGCGCCGCCGCTGCCGGGGATCGTGGCGTGGCAGAGCGCTGGTGAAATCCTGGCCGACGTGATTTTGAAAGAGGTGAAACGATGAAGCTTCTATGGGGAATGTGCGGATCCTTCTGCAATCATGCCGCAGTCATCGAACAGCTGACGGACATGGTTGAACGCTGGCCTGTTACGATGATTTTAAGCGAGAATACCGCGCGTCTGGATACCCGTTTCGGCACGGCCGCCGCGCGGGTAAAACAGCTGGAGAGTCTGACGGGCAAGCCGGTGATGACGACGCTGCAGGAAGCCGAGCGCACCGGTCCGATCGACCATTTTGACGCGATGGTCATCGCGCCGATAACGGCCACCGAGCTGAACAAGCTGGCGCTGGGAATTTACGATACGCCCGTCACCCTGGCGGCCAAAGCGTTACTGCGCAATCAGAAACCGCTGGTGCTGGGCATTGCGTCCAATGATTTTCTCGGTCTTTCGGGGGTTAACCTGCTGCGACTGAAACAGCTGCGGCATCTGTTTTTCGTGCCGTTTGGACAGGATGACTACGTGCATAAACCGAACAGTCTGGTCAGCGACTGGCGCTTGATCGAAGCCACGCTGCAGGCCGCGCTGGAAGACCGCCAGATTCAGCCGCTGTTATTGGAAGGGAAGGGATCACAATGAAGCTGGGCCATTGCATGACGGCGCTGATCACGCCGATGACGGAATCCGGGGAGGTTGATTTAACCGCGTTAAGCAACCTCGTCGAAAAGCTGATCGCGGAGGGCTGCGACGGGTTTGTCGTATGCGGAACGACGGCGGAGGCCAGCGCCTTAACCCGGGAAGAAAAACAACAGGTGCTGCGCTGCGTGCTGAAGCAGAGTGATCGGCGGGTTTGCGTCTGGATGGGATGCGGGACCAACAACACTGCAGAGACGCTGGATCTCATCCGCTGGGTCAATACGGAACCGGTCGACGGGATCATGCTTGTGTGTCCGTATTATGTCCGGCCGTCCCAGCAGGGGTTATACGCCCATTTCGCGGCGTGCGCCCGCGTCAGTGAGAAACCGCTCATGCTTTACAATGTACCCAAGCGCTCCGGCGTGGCGTTAAGCGCGGAAACCGTGATCCGTCTGGCTCAGGATTATCCCCAGATCCGGGCTTTGAAGCAGGCGTGCCACGACATGGAGATGGTCAGGGCAATCTTGATGGCCAATGATCAGGTGCAGATTCTCAGCGGGGAAGACGGCTACTTTCTGGAAGGCTTGCGCGAGGGGATCAGCGGGATCGTTTCGGTCGCCGGTCATTGCGTCATGGGGATGATCGTCAAGATCTGGGAAGATTACCAATACGGCGTGGAGAACACCGAACTGGATCAGTGCCTGAAGCAGGTCAGCAATCAGATCTTCAAAGTTTCCTCGCCTTCAGATATCAAAGCGATGCTCGCGCTGCAGGGCTGGTGCACAGACGTAGTGCGGCTGCCGTTAGTGCCGCTGGATCCGTCGGAAAAACAGGCGCTGCATGATTTTATGCAGCAGCACGCCCTGCTTTAGACAAATTTCGCCCAGGGCCTGCGGGTATGCTGAAGCAGGGTGAGAAACATGATCCAGGTGAAAGTCTTTGACGAGCAGCATGAGGATGACCTGACCGACAGCCTGAACGAATTTCTGGCGGAGCTGAGTGAAAACGACGTCCTGTCGGTCCAGCTGGCAACCTCGCATTTCTCCGTGATACCCGAACAGCTGTACAGCTTCAGCGGGATGATCGTCTACCGGATAAAATCGGCGGAAACGGGAAGGATAAATGCGGGAGGCGATGACGATGAATAAGAACCGGATCGGGTGCAACGTCAAGACCTGCGTATACAACACGCAATGCGAATGCACCGCTGAAAAGATTGAAGTTGGCTGCGACGAATGCATTCAGCCATGCTGCGATCATGAAACGCTGTGCCGGACCTTCAAGAAAAAGGCCGAGCGCTAAAGCAAAGGAGAAACTGATTCTTCCACAGGCTGCTGGGGAAAAGAAGCAGTTTCTTTTTCTTTCCATCTTGCGAAGTGAAAAGACCATCAGGGAGAAAGTCGTTCCCCAGGGTCGTCTATCTGCTTCAGTTTTTCTCTTTGAGGGTTGTATTAAGTCAGGACTTTGAAGCGCGGCCGGACGAATTTTGGCGGGATGGAGACAAAAGCGGGAATTAATCCTTTTGTAAGCTTAACGTCTTATGTTATAATACTCTGGAGGTGTTGTTTATGCGCAGACAGATACTTTGCCTGATGGCCGCTGCCTTGTTTGTGATCGGCGGTTGTTCTAAAAAGGATCCGAATCAAATCAGTACGGAAAAAATGCAGCTGTATACTGCTTACTATAAATCCATTATGGAGATGGACCGATTTCAGGAAAAATCGGATTTTTATGATCTCGAAGTCGTCATGAACCAGCTTCCTGACGGTACTTACCGGTATTATGTCATTCTCGATAATCCGCAGGTCGCCATGGTTGACGTGGAGATGCTGGTGATCGACGAGGCGGTGGATTATTCCCAAACCGCAGTGATCGCGCCGTCGGTCGGCTTGTTGGAAAATGAAGAATATTCGCTGATTCCCCATCAGGTCTATCCCAAGCTGGGCTATGTGAAGGGCTTGATGGCCAGCGGAGAGAGTGCTTCGCCGACTGTGAATTTGAATGTGCTGGTGCTGTGGAAGGATTACGCCAAATTGAAGGAAACTCGTGAATACCTGCAGCTGACAGGGGATTTTGAAAATCAGAACGAAACCCCGCAGCCAGAGCCGGAAGAGACGCACGACGATCTGCCGGCGGAGGATGAGGACGACAGTGAGTAATCATGACCAAGGGTAAAAAACAATCGTTGATCGCCGGGGCGTTAACCAGCTCGGCCGGGATCTTTATTTCCAAAGCACTGGGACTTCTTTATGTCGTCCCGTTTACAGCGATCGCCGGGGAAGCGAATATGTCGTTTTACAGCGTCGCCTATACGTATTACGATATCCTGTTAAGTATCTGTTCAGCCGGGATTCCATTTGCGGTCGCGGCGATGGTCGCAAAATATTCCAATAATGAGGATTATAAAACCGTCATTCTGGTGCGCAAGCTGTCGATGGCGCTGATGCTTTTAAGCGGATTTGTCATGGCGGTCTTGTTCATCATGGTATCCGGGCCGCTGGCGGCTTCGGTGCTGGGGGCGAAGAAAACCCCGGAGGATGTCGCAATTCTGCGCAATGTCTTCATGATCCTGTCGCTGGCTGTTGTCTGCGTGCCATTTCTCAGCTCATTCCGCGGGTTTTACCAGGGTTTAAAAGATTTGAAATCTTACGCGTTCTCGCAGGTGCTGGAACAGCTGACCCGGGTTGTTTCCCTCCTGGCGCTGGGTGCTTTTTTTGTTTATATTCTGGATATGAACAATATTTTCGCCGTATATATGGCGGTGTTGTCCACTTCGCTGGCGGCGATCGCGGCGATCGCGTATTACCTGATCTACGACCGCAAGCATTACCAGCCGATCAAGGAGCTGGCGCGGCATCAGACAAGCCGGCCGAAGGAAGTCGGCGAGCTGTTTCAGGAGCTGCTTCTGTTTGGCTTACCGTATCTGATCACGGCGTTATTGGGTAACAGTATGAATATTGTCAACAATAACTTTTTTATCAATACGGCGACGTCCGCCGGAAGCAGTTATGAGGACGCCAAGCTGGCGCTGGGCATCATTCAGGTGCAGTGCAACAAGCTGACCTCGATTCCGCAGGTGCTGGCTTTAGGCTTTTCGACCGGGATTGTTCCGTATGTTACAATTTCGCTGGAAAACCGCAACTTTAAAGAACTGCGGCGGAATGTTCTGGATTGTCTGGACACCGTTTTGTATATCGGCGCGCCGCTGTGCTTCTGCCTGTTCGCGCTGGCTTCGCCGATCTATTACATCATGTATGGCAAAGGAAATCTCAGCCTGGGCAGCGAAATGCTGGCATGGAGCTCATTATTGGCGTTAACCGGCACTTTGTCGCCGATTTGCAGCTCGTTAATGATGTCGCTGCGCTTTCGCCGCCAGAGCATCCTGTATCTGATCATCGGCTTTGTCGTCAAGCTGATCACGTTCTTTCCGTTAGTGAAATATACCGGCTTCAGCGGCGCGATCACCTCGAGCGTCGTGACGTCGCTGGTCATCATTTTCCTGAACCTGAATCTGATCAAGAAGAAATACAAAGTCCAGTATGCGCGTGTCTGGCGGCGCTTGGGCGCGATTGCGATCGGCTTGATCGCGATGAACGGCTGTTTTGTTCTGCTGCGCTGGGTAGGGTTGACCGTGGTGAACACATCCCGGGTCGTCGGCGTATTGCAGTTAGCGGCCTATGGCATTTTGGGCATGTTGACATACGTCATCACAACGGCGTTCTTCCGGCTGCCGCAGCATCTGTTCCACATGAGCCTGCCGGCGATGGTCCGTCGGATGACAAGGCGGTTTGTGCGATGATGCGGCTGGATAAATTCCTGGCGCATGCCGGCTTCGGCACCCGCAAAGAGGTTAAGGAGCTGGTCCGTAAGGGCCGGGTTGTGGTCAATGGCCAGCGGGTAAAAAAGGATGATCAGAAAATTGACGAACGGCAGGATCAGATCCAGGTCGACGGCCGGATCGTCACTTATGAAACCGAAGTTTACATCATGCTGAACAAACCGCAGGGGGTCATCAGCGCTACGGAGGACAGCCGTTATGAAACCGTGCTGGATTGTCTGAAAACGAACCGCTCCGACTTATTTCCGGTCGGGCGGCTGGATATTGATACCGAAGGTTTGCTGCTGATCACCAACGACGGCGCTTTGGCGCATGATCTGCTTTCGCCGAAAAAGCATGTCGATAAGACTTATGAGGTGCATTTGGAAAGACCCTGGGATCCGCAGTATGAAGCGGCCATCCAAACGGGAATCCGGATCAGCGATGAGGAAGTCTGCCTTCCGGCGACGCTTCGGCAGACGGCAAAGCACATCATTCTGCTGACAATTCAGGAAGGTAAATTTCATCAGGTGAAACGGATGATGCACGCCTGCGATAACGAGGTCGTATATTTAAAACGGCTGACGATGGGCCCGCTGAAGCTGGATGAAACGCTGCAGCCGGGAGCGTGGCGGAACTGTACGCCGCAGGAAATCGAAGCCTTGAAAAAACATAAAAAAGCAGAACAGTAAAAGGGACCGGAGAACAATTCCAGTCCTTTTCTTGTCCTCGTTGAATCAGCGCTGAAGCCTTTGCCCAATTCATTTTTCAACACGAACCAGCTGAATTGAATCGTTGTGCGCACGTCCATCCGTGAGGACTCAGGCTCAATTTTCCTGAACGAGGCAGAGAAATTCCTAACCGCAACATTTGTGGAAACTTGTGTGATCCGTCAACAAATTAACGTTTTGACATCCTGCTGTCGTTTATCCTGGCAGACGGTAGGGAATAAGGCCCCGTCGATCTCATGACAACGCCATTTCTTACATTTCCATGAAATTGTGAATCGAATTATTTATAATCCTGATCGTTTCTTTATAATAGAAGAAAAGGAAGGAGAAAAACGATGCGGCGATTCAGTCTGTTGATCTTGGGATTATTTTTAATGATTGGCTGCAGCACAAAGACTAAACCACAAAGTTCCTCCACGTTCAAACCCAAGACGATACCCTGCGTGGAAGCAACACCGGCGTCCACCCCGGCGGTGGAAGGTGAAATTGAAGTGGCTCTGTATTCTACCACGGCGGGTTCTCGCTATTTAGAAGATAATATTTACTATGTCGTGGAGGGCGATGATCGCCTGAAGACAGGTTCCTTAGTAATTCTAAGAGGTCGGCAAGAGATTGAACAGGCAGCACTGCGCGTTATTTATCAGCCTGAATTTAACTATGAGAATGATCTTGTAGTCTTGAATGACTACGAGATTGAAGCCATGGAACCCGTTTACCCGGACCGTGATCTGCTTACTGAGATCAGTTTTGATGCGATTTATCCTTTGATCCAGCAATTTCCTCAGTCGGAGGCTGAATTGGAGCTTGTTGAGGGATACTTCATCCTGGAAAAAGCTGGCCTGTGGGGAGTAGCCGGCCCTCATGAAGAGGTGATCGTCCCAATCACAGGCCGCCGGGCGCCTGTTTTAGACAGTCTTGACTTGCATTGCGACGCTCAGGCTTATGATTTTTCACTGTTGCTTGACACGCCCTATCATCTCTGTTGGGGTGAACATGGGATCAGTGCGAAAGCGATCTATGGCGATGTGGCCACCGGCACTGCATACTTGGTGCAGTATGGCCATGATGGGCCGGGCATCTTTCATCCCTTCGACGGGTCGCGGATGAGCGGCGAGCTGGGCTTGTATCACGCTGTCAGCGGCTACTCTGAAACGCCGGAGGGCCTGCCCGAATATGAATGGCTGGATCGCGTCGGCGTCGTGAACCAGAAAGGCGAGCTGATCACCGGAGCAATCTATGATCAAGGTCTGGCGATCAATGGTGATCTGATTCCGGTGGCGCGGGATGGCTTATGGGGGTATGTCAATGCCGCGGGAGAAGAAATTATTCCATGCCAATATTTGGCGCCGCTGCCAATCGATCCGGATCGTGATCGCTGGGCGGCGTATCCTTTGGATCATGGACGAATCGTTGCGCAGGATCAAAGCGGCCGCTATGGCGTGTTGGGGATGGATGGTTCGATTTTGATTCCGTTTGAATATGATTTTGCCGCGCCGTTTTATGACGGTCAGATTTTGCTGGAAAAGGCAGGTGAGCGCACGATCCAGTGATTCGCGGAAAGGTTGACTGCCCGCGTAAACGAAAAAGCAACGCCGTGAAAACGGCGTTGTCTTTATAACAGATGATCCAGTTCAATGGCCGGATATTCCGGGGTGTTGCCTTGCGCAGCTTCGTTGAGATAGCCGATTACCTGCTGCGTCAGGTAGGTCGGAGTTGAAGCGCCGCTGGTCACGGCGATGCGCTCGCGGCCCAGGTAGTCCTGCGGCTTCAGCTGCCGCACGGTTTCGATCAGCAGCACCTCCGGGATTCCGCTTTGAATCGCAATGTCCTTCAGTTTGTTGGAATTGTTGGACTGCGGATCGCCGACGACGATCAACAGGTCGACGTTTTTTAGCTTCTGGATCGCTTCCTGACGAATCCGGGTAGCGTTGCAGATCTCTCTTTCAAAGCGGGCATGCGGATAACGTGCGCGGATCTGATCCATCAGCCGGCCGATTTCCAGAACGCTCATCGTCGTCTGGTTGGTGACCAGAATTTTGGGATTGTCAAGGGAGAGGGCGGCTAACGAATCCAGATCATACACCGGATGCACGCGCGGGCTGATCGCCAGCACGGCCTCCGCCTCCGGATGATTGCGCTTGCCGATATACAGCACATCCGCACCCTCGGCAATCGCCTGACGGACTAAGCGCTGGGTTTCCTTGACGTCGGAACAGGAAGCGTCGACGCAGATCAATCCTTTTTGCCGCGCTTTCTTGGCGACTTCCTCGCTGATCCCATGGGCCGTAAAGATCACGATGCCTTCGTTTACTTCATCCAGCAGCTCCAGCCGGGTTTTGCCTGCCTGTTCCACGCAGCGGATATGATCGAGCTGCAGGGCGTCGACGACATAGCGGTTATGCACGATCATACCGAGCATCGTAATCGGCACGCCCGGATTTTCCCGCGCTGTTTTGCGGGCCAGCGCGATGGCCTGCGTAACCCCTTTGCAATAACCGCGGGGAATGACGGGGATGATTTCCATAAATGAAACACTCCTTTTTCCTGAAATCATTATACCGTGAACGCCGATTTGTGCGCAAGTGAAATAAAATCCAGCGAGTCCGTCGAAAAAACCGTAAGATGCTCTCCTTCAGGCGGATTGTTCTGAAAAAATAAACAAATTGACTTGAAAACGGGAAGACTGGGCAAGATCATGGAAAAAGATGCAGGAAAAGCGGTGTGAGAATTGCATAAAAAGCTTAAAATCTGTATAATTGATGGGCAAAGTGAGAAGTTTAACGATCGGAACCGATTCGATAATAAACAAGTTTTCACCCCGTAAAGGAGGATTTTTATGACACAATTCAACGACTTCGCGTTGCGTGAGAGCACGCAGAAATTGATCAAGCTGGAAGGCTTTCAAGAACCGACAGCGATTCAGGCCGCCGTCATCCCGGTCGCGTTAAAAGGCCGGGACATCATCGGCATTTCTGAAACCGGCACCGGCAAGACCCATGCTTTTCTGATTCCGCTGATGGAAAAAATCAAACCTGAGCTGCCGCAGGTTCAGGCCGTCATTACCGCGCCGACCCGCGAGCTGGCCATGCAGATCTACAACCGGGCCAAAACGATGACGCAGGCGGATCCAAGGCTGCGTGTACGGCTGATTACCGGCGGGCTGGACCGGGAAAAAATGGCGGATTCCGTGAAGACCCAGCCGCATTTGGTCATCGGCACGCCGGGCCGGATCAAGGATTTATTTTTGGATCAGGAAGTATTGCGGGTCGATACCGCTTCGATCCTGATTGTCGATGAAGCGGATATGACGCTGGAATTCGGCTTTCTGGAGGATATCGACGCAATCGCTTCCCGAATGGGGAATCATTTACAGATGATGGCGTTCAGCGCGACGATTCCCCAAGGTCTCAAGCCGTTCTTAAAGAAGTATATGCAGACGCCGCAGACGATCAAAATCGAGCAGGAAACGAAAATGGATCCGAAGATTGAGCACATTCTGGTTCCATGCAAGCATCGCAGCTATGCCGAAACGCTGCTGCAGATTTTACCGGGCTTTATGCCGTATGTCTGCCTGATTTTCGCGAATACCCGCGAAGAAGCAGCTGCGACCGCCAACGCCTTGCGCGAGGCGGATGTGCCGGTGATCGAAATCCACGGCGGTCTGCAGCCGCGTCAGCGCCGGCAGGCGATGAAGCAGCTGGAACAGGCGGATCACCGCTACATCGTGGCAACGGATATCGCCGCGCGCGGAATTGACATCGACGGGATTACGCATGTTGTTTCGCTGGGATTCCCGAACGAACTGGATTTTTATATCCACCGTGCGGGCCGGACCGGCCGGGCAGGCCGTGAGGGAACGTGCTTCGCGTTATATCAGGAACAGGATGAACGTGCAATTCGATCCTTGAAAGAACGCGGCGTGCATTTTGAAGTCCGCTCGTTTAAAAACGGCGCGTGGCAGGCGCAGCGGCAGGCCGATCGCCGCAGAATGTCGCCGGGGCAGCAGCGCGAAAAGGAAATCGCACGGTCGCTGAACCGGAAGAAGGAAAAGGTCAAACCGGGATATAAGAAGAAAAAGGCCGCTTTAGTCAAGCAGATCCAGCGCAAGGAACGCCGGGCGATGATCCAGAGCGAAATCCAGGCACAGCGCAAGGAACGCTACAAGGCGCTGCAGCGCCAGAAACGACAGGAGGGAAGCGATGAATAAGATCGGCTGTCATGTTTCGATGAAAGCGCCGGACTATTTTGCGGGCGCGGTCAAAGAAGCGTTGTCTTACAAAGCCAATGCTTTGATGATTTATACCGGGCCGCCGCAGAACACTCTGCGCAAGCCGGTGGAACAGCTGCGGATTGAAGAAGCACAGAGTTTGTTAAAGGAACACGGGATTCCGTTAGAAAACGTGATCGTGCACGCGCCCTATATCATCAATCTGGGCAACGTTCAGAATCCGGATACCTTTGAATTGGGCGTCCGCTTCCTGAAGCAGGAACTGGCCCGGACGGCGGCAATCGGCGCGCGGTATCTTGTTCTGCATCCCGGCAGCAGCGTCAAGGCGACGGCGGAAGAAGGTCTGGCGCAGATCATCGAAGGTTTGAATCAGGCGCTCGCTCAGGATGATCACGATATGCTGATCTGTCTGGAAACAATGGCGGGCAAGGGCAGTGAGCTGGGCTGGAACTTTGAACAGCTAAAGGCGATGCGCGAGGGTGTGATGAAGAAAGAGCGGATCGCGTTCTGTCTGGATACCTGTCATATCCATGATGCCGGCTACCCGGTGGCTGAGCTGGATACAGTGTTAAAGCAATGGGACGACATGATCGGGCTGTCCTTATTAAAGGTCATCCATCTCAATGATTCCAAAAACGTCCGCGGTGCACGCAAGGACCGCCACGCCAATTTAGGTCATGGTGAAATCGGTTTTGATTCGCTGTACCGGGTATTTGCGGATCCGCGGCTGGGGGATGTCGTTAAAATTCTGGAGACGCCGTATGTCGACGATCACGCGCCGTATGGGCTGGAAATCGAAATGCTGCGAAGCGGCGCTTTCGATCCCCGGAAGCTGGATTGCCTGAAAGCGGAAAAATAGCTTGAGGGAAATCTGATAAAATTGAATCCATGGTAGGGCATGGCCTTTTGCGGGCTATGCCTTTTATCGTTGAAATTCAGGCTGGGGAAAAACTATTTCCGTCCTTTGAAAATTATAGTAGAATAAAAGCGCAGGATAAAAGCAAACAGGGAGGAATAAAAAGTGGATATAACGATCAGCCGTCAACATGTTTGTATGGGAGATGACGCCGACGATCATACCCTTACCTACACGATCGACGCCTCTACGAAGTTCAGCGAACTTTTTCTGGAACTCATAAAGCAAAAATATTTTCCGAACGTTTCCGGCGGCGACGGGGTTTGGACATTATTTTGTGGTCAGGATGATCTGATGACATGGAAAATAAAAGAGAATCAACTGTATAGTCGTTTTGTTGACGAAGAACCGACCATCCTTAGCGGGAAGCGCTGGACCACCGCGGTTGTCAATTTCAAATACTGCCCTTCCGGCTTGGAAAGAGCACGGCAGATTTTCACTCAGTTTGACGGTTTGAAATTTCATATCTGGCACGAAGGGTTTATGCCGGAATATGAAAGCTATCATATTTCACAGGCTATGGAAAACGAATGGCGGAAAACACTTGCAAAGTAATCTTTCCTGATTGAGCGGTTAAAATTGGAAAAAAAGAACCATACTCGCGCGGATGATTCGAGGATGCGCCGAGTAAAGAAATCTGGAATTCTTTCACTTCAGATGACGGACTGTTCGCTGTTTGCGAATGGTTCGTTTTTTTGTTATCTTCCTTTTTAGAAGCCGGGATCAACTGTTTCCAATCCTTCCTGATTGAGCGTCACTTTCGCGGGGATTCTGGTTGTCAGATAAAGTCGGATCAAGTCGTTCTTGTCTTTTTGAATTTTTAATGATACTGTATTATTATAAATAGTACAGATTGTTTAAAATCAAAATGAATGGGGGAAATCGAAATGATAAAAACAATCAAAATCATGCTTGGTTTACTCTGCCTGCTGAGCGGCTGCGCGGTAAAAACAACTGTGTCTGAATCCCTGGAATCCCTGCCGATTGGATTTTATGAAGGCAGCGGGTTTTTCATCGACCATGACCGGCGGCTGGTTCTGATCAACACCGGCCGGGGTTGGCTGGGCCAGATCGGCGTGCAATCACCGCTTCAAAGATTGGAGGAAGAGGCGGGAAAGCTCCTGTTCACTTATGAAAATGAACCGTTTACGCTGACCCTCTCCCAGGGAGAGGACGGCTATCAGGGAAGTCTGAATAACAATGGGCAGACACTGGACGTAACGCTGAAATGGAATGAACCCGAAGCCGACGACCTGTTAAATTTCAGCCTCAATGCTTCAACCCGGGAGCGGTTGGAACTGTTGGTAAAATATCAGGACTATGCGCCTGACGGCAAAGTCCCGGCCTATCAATTTGAGCTGGGAAAAGATTCGCAGGCAGCATCGTGGCTGGACAAACATCATCTGGATGAGGTTTTGGGCGGAAAAACTGACGTGGAGCTGATGAAAGCCGGATTGTTCTGGGTCTGCGAGGAATATGATCACAGTTCTTATTCGCAATACCGCGGCGATATTGCGTTTGACAGCGTCGGCGTCTATGGCGACGAGGGAGGCGGCTTGAATTGCAACAACCTTTCGGTGCTGTTAAGCGGGATCCTGCGCAGCTATGGGGTGAAGGCGGTGCCGGTCTGGTGTCTTTCGGCAAGTCAATGGGATCAGGAGTGTCATGTCGTCGTGCAGGCGTACAGCGAACAGCTGGATCAGTGGATCTTCCTGGATCCGACCTACAATTTAATGTTAATGGACGAACAGGGAAATTATATCGATGTGGAAGCGCTGCGCCCGGCCTTGATCGAAGGGCGTCCGCTGACCGCGAATCCGGAAGCGAACTATAATGGCGAGGCGTTTGTTTTAGACGACTACCGCGATTATATGACAAAGAATACATTCCGTTTCGAACGTCCGGCAGTCTGCGGACGTGAAATCAGCGATTTTGTTTATCTGATTCCTGTAAATACGCAGTTATCGACTTCCCGCATGTTTACGACTGACTGGGATGCGTTCTGGGCAACGTCGGGAAAGGACGCTTAACAAAAAGCTTTGATCGCAGCGCGGCGCGAGGGGAAGTGATAAAAATCTCCGCTTTGAAAGACGTTGAAATTGATTTTGTGATAAACTTAAATTAAGAAGGATTGAAGGAGGGGAAGAACGTGGAGCTGCGTTTGAAATTCAATGAAGACGAACAGAATTATGATCGCTTTCGTCCGGGGTATCCCGATGCGCTGATGCAGGATGTGATCGAAAGCTTTCATGCCGGAGGGCAAAGCCGGATCTTGGAAATCGGAATCGGCACAGGACAGGCTACCCAGCCAATCCTGGACACCGGCTGTGATCTGACGGCGGTGGAGCTGGGGGAGAATCTGGCTCGATTTGTCCGCGATAAGTTTAAGCAGAGATCACGGTTTCAGGTGATTCTGGGAGATTTTATGGAACTGGAGCTGGCCGAAAACAGCTGGGATGGGATTTATTGCGCGACGGCTTTTCACTGGCTGCCGCAGAGAGAGGCATTAGAGAAAGTGCTGCGCTTGTTGAAGCCGCAGGGCTGCCTGGCCTTATTCTGGAATCATCCTTATCCAAACCGGCTGGAAGATCCGTCGAACCGGATCAACCGCGAGGTTTATCAACAATTTTGTCCGTCGGATCAGGCTTTGAAGGAATTTGATGAAACGGATCTGGCGGTATGGAAAGACCGGCTTATCGAGGCGGGCTTCGCATCCGTTCAAACGCATTTGTACCAGCGCGTGCGGACGCTGAATACCGAAGCGTATCTGGGGTTGCTGAATACGTATTCTGATCATCGGGCGCTGCCGGAAGCTCGTCGCCGGGCTTTTGAACAGACAATGGCCCAACGTTTACAGGAAACCGGAGACCAGATTCGGATCTATGATACGCTCGATCTGTATCTCGCACGGAAACCCTAAATTAAAAAGACAGAAATCCAAGCTGAAACAGGATATCTTTTCAGCTTGGATTTCTGTCTTTTTTATGGCTGAATCGGCAGTTTAACGCAGCGGCCAGGGCAGGCGGAATGGATCGAGCCCAGCGGTGTTCGCTCCTTTTGTCTGGACGGCCTGCGCCCCGCACCAACAGCCGTTTTCCAAAGCATGAGGAATGGGAAGGCCGGTCAGCGAGCTGGCGATGAAGCCGGCGCAGAAGCTGTCGCCCGCGCCGGTTGTGTCGACAACCTTGGCGGGATAGCCGCAGCAGCGCCAGACTTGCGTTGCTCGATAGGCGTTGGCGCCGTTAGACCCCATTTTCAGGACCACGGTGTTTATGCCGAACCGGAGTAATTCTTCCGCGATTTCATCCGGCTGGAAGCGTGAGCACAGCGGACGGATTTCCTCAAGCGAGGGCATGAAAACGTCGATGTAAGGAAGCAGATGCGCCACGCCGGACAACCCTTTGTGATGCCGGTCGCGGGTCGTATCGCTGTAAATCGGAAGGCCAAGATCCCGCGCGCGGCTAAAAATCAGTTCCATGCCGGAAATTTCCAGTTCATGCAGCGTAAACAGCGAGCCTAACGACAAGGCGCGAAGAGAAGGCAGCGCCTCCATCGGAAAATCAGCCAGCGTGAAATGGCGGTGCGCTTCGCCGGTAACGGTGAAGCGCCGTTCACCCTGCGCGTCCAGCTGAATCCGGGAATGTGTTGTGATCTCGCCGGCATGCCGGCGCAGCCAGTCAATCTTGACGTTATGCGCCTGAAGCTGAGCGAGGATCAGATCCGCTTCCTGATCCTGCCCCAGCCGGGCGCTGCAGGCCGTGGAGAAGCCGAGTTTGGATAACAAGATCGCCTGATTCGCCGCATCCCCGCCGACCGCAGGCTTTTGCCCATCCGCATAAAGATCCAGCACGCAGCTGCCGAAACATAATAGATCCGTCATAATCCATTCCTCCTTAAACGTTGGCCATTGTCTTCTTCGATCGAAAAACTGCCGCAGGAAACAAGCTGCGGCAGCCGGAATGTTAAATCATTTTCAAAATTTCTTCTTTTAAGACTTCCACGATCTGATCCTGTGGAATTTTGCGGATCAGCTGGCCTTTCTTGAACAATAAGCCTTCCTCTTTGCCGCCGGCGATGCCGATGTCGGCCCGGCTGGCTTCCTGCGGTCCGTTGACCGCGCAGCCCATGACCGCAACCGTGATGTTGGCGTCAATCGTCGCCAGGAAGCGTTCGACTTCTTCGGCAATCGGAATCATATTGTACTGAATCCGCCCGCAGGTCGGGCAGCTGACCAGATTCGGGACGTTGTCGATCAGATTGAAACAGCGCAGCAGCTGCTTGCAGATGCGCAATTCCTCAACCGGATCCGCACTGACGGAAACGCGGATGGTGTCGCCCAGCCCGTCCATCAGAAGCGCGCCCAGCGCCGCGCTGGATTTAATCGCGCTGGATGTAAAGGTTCCGGCTTCGGTCACACCCAAGTGCAGCGGATAGGGGAAGACCTCGGAAGCCAGGCGGTACGCCTCGATCGTCAGCATGACGTCGCTGGATTTAAACGATAAACAGATGTCATGGAAGTCCAGTTCCTCAAGAATTTCAACATGCTTGCGGGCACTTTCGATCATCGCTTCCGCGCACGGCCGGCCATATTTCTCCAGCACCGCTTTTTCCAGGGATCCGCTGTTGATGCCGATCCGGATCGGAACGTGATGCTGCTTGCAGGCCTCGACGACAGCGATGACGTTTTCCCGGGCGCCGATATTGCCGGGATTGATGCGAATCTTATCGACGCCGGATTCAATCGCGGTCAGGGCCAATTTATAATCGAAATGGATATCGGCAACCAGCGGGACGCTGACCTGAGCCTTGATTTCCCGGATCGCCCGCGCGTCTTCCTGATCATAGACCGCCATCCGGACGATCTGGCAGCCGGCGTCCGTCAGCTGGCGGATTTGTTCCACGGTCGCCGCGACGTTTTTTGTCTTGGTATTGGTCATCGACTGAATGATCACTTGATTTTGACCGCCGATCTGCAAGTTTCCAACCTGGATCGGACGGGTTTCCGTTCTTTTTCTCATGAAATTCACCTCAGTAACCATTATAGCATAAATATGAAAGCGGGCGGACAGGAGAACAAAAGGAAAAAAGCGGACTGGAAACCGGAAGTGAGACGGCGCGGATATGATATAATAAATCCAACGAGTCAGAAGGAGCGGATGGATCCGAAAAATTGCGATCATTGAGGATTCTGGACGATCGAAGAGAGGAGGAAAAGATATCGATTTCAATCAACTGTTAATTTTAGGCGGCGGGGTGCTGATGATCTGCATTCTCTGCAACAAGCTTTCGTTTCGGCTGGGCGTGCCCAGTTTATTGTTGTTTATTTTACTGGGGATGGTGTTCGGCAGCGACGGATTATTCAGGATTCCGTTTGAGAACTATGCGTTCGCGGAAAAGCTGTGTACGGCAGCCCTGATTTATATCATGTTTTACGGCGGTTTTGGAACACGCTGGAAGCAGGCCCGGCCGGTAGCCGCGCCGGCACTGTTGTTATCATCGCTGGGCGTATTTCTGACAGCGGCGCTGACCGGTGCGTTCTGTCATTGGGGGATCGGAATGGAATGGCAGGAAAGCTTTTTGATCGGCGCGGTGATCAGTTCCACCGACGCGGCTTCGATGTTTTCCATTCTGCGAAGCAAAAAGCTGGCGCTTAAAGAAAATACCGACTCCCTGCTGGAATTGGAAAGCGGAAGCAACGATCCGTTTTCATATATGTTGACGGTCATGCTTTTAACGATGATGGCAGGCGAGGGCGATCCGGCAACGTTTGCCCGAATGCTGGCGCTGCAGCTGATTTTAGGCGGCCTGGCCGGCTGGGTGTGCGCTAAAGTGGGTATCGCCTGTTTAAATCGGTTTGATTTTGCGACGGAAGGTTTCGATTCGATCTTTGTCGTCGGTTTGGCGCTGCTGGCATATGCGCTGTGCAGCGGTCTTGGCGGAAACGGTTACCTGTGCGTGTATCTGGCTGGAATTCTGATGGGAAACGCGCCGATCCGCAACAAACGTTCGCTCGTGCATTTTTTTGACGGGGTGACGGGCCTGATGCAGATTGTAATCTTCTTTTTGTTGGGGCTGCTGGCGTTTCCGTCCCAGCTGCCCTCAGTCATCGTTCCGGCATTATCCATCATGGTGTTTTTGACGTTGGTGGCCCGGCCCGTCGCGGTGAGCTTATTATTAAAGCCGTTTGCGGGTTCATGGCGGCAGACGGTTTTGGTCGGTTCGGCCGGCTTGCGCGGAGCGTCGTCGATCGTCTTCGCGATCATGGTCACGGTCAGTCCGGCCTATACCCGCTACGATGTGTTTCACGTTGTTTTCTGTCTGGTGCTGTTGTCGATCAGTCTGCAGGGCACGCTGCTGCCGTGGATTGCGCGCAAGCTGGATATGATCGATTCAGGAGCGGATGTATTGAAGACGTTTAACGATTATAAGGATGATCCGGCCATTGAAATGATTCAGCTGGATATCCGCCCGGGGCATATGTGGATCGGACAGCCGGTCCAGGCACTGAATCTGCCGCCGGACTTTTTGCTGGCGATGATCCGCCGGGGACAGGACACTCTGATTCCGCAGGGGAAGACCGTGATCGAGCAGGGTGATCAGGTGATCGCAATCGCGCCGGCCTTGACGGCGGCGATGCCGTTGGCGCTGACGGAGATCCTGATCGAGGAAGGCCATCCGTGGCAGAACCGTCGGATCAAGGAACTGAATTTGCCGCCGTCGCTTCTGATCATGATGATTCTGCGGGGAAAGACGATGCGGGTGCCGGACGGCAGCACACGGATTGAAGCGGACGACATGCTGATTGTTCATCAACCGCGGGAAGCTTCTAAGAAGTAAGCGCAGTACGCAGAATTTAAAATGTTCGGCGGCGCAGACAGCGATTCCGCACAAAAGCGGCCTTACGATCAGGGGAAGGAAGATCCTTTTTCATGGAATAGGGAAATCTTCTTTGTTCAAGCGGAATGACTCAAAATCGCAGATCAGACTTAAACCGGCTGGGCGTAGGCCTGGCCGTTGTTTTTCTTTTATCGCCTTCAGCGGGATCCCGTTGAAAAAGGGGATGTGATGCAGGTTTTCATCCGGACGCCGCAAATTTTAGCTTCAATCAGAAAAAAATAAGGTATAATAAGGCATACGAGGAGATCGTGCATGACAAATAAACCGTTACTTGGACCAAGAAAAACTAAAGATGATAAGAAACTGCATTGGGAAGGCAGCAGCGAACACCTGCGCAAAGCGCTGGATTTAAGCAAGATTGTCACCCGGCGTTTTCAGCTGGTCGCGCTGGCGGTATGCGTGGGCATGGCGGCGATCGTCGTCCGGCTGTATTCGATTCAGATGCTCAAGACTGATGATTACGCGCAGAAGCTGGCGACCTATACCCGCCGTTATCAGACCGTGACAACCCCGCGCGGCGAGATGCTGGACCGCAACGGTCAGGTGCTGGTCGGCAATAAACAACGTTTGAATATTACCTATTTCCCGCCTCAGGGAATCTCAGATGAAAAAGAATGGGAGCTGGCGCGGCGTTTTTCAACGGATTATGAAGTGGATGAAACCCAGCTGGGCACGCGGGATTTGAAAGATTTGTATCTGAGTCTGCATAAAAAGGAAATCGACGCCGAACGGATCACCGAAGAAGAAATGGCGGCGTATTATAAAGGTGATCTGAATGACAACGACATTTATTATCTGGAGCTGGCACGGATTACCGAGGAGGATTTACAGACGCTGGATACCGATCTGCGTAAGGCGTATGTCGTCAAGCAGGCGATGGATATGCCTTCCAGCGGTCAGACCAAGATTATCAAAAGCGACGTCACTGTGGAGGAAGCGGCATTTTTAATCGAACACATGGAAGATTACCAGGGCTTTAACGTCGACTTCGACTGGGACCGTGAGTATCCGTTCGGGACGATGCTGAAATCAGTGCTGGGCACCGTGACGACCTCCAAGCAGGGGCTGCCGTCGGAGGATCTGGATTACTATCTGGCGCTGGATTATTCCCGCAATGAGAAAGTCGGACGTTCCGGTCTGGAAAAGCAATATGAGGGTCTGCTCAGCGGGAAGCGGTCAGTCTATGATCTGGCTTATGATGAAAACGGCACGGGTTATCTGAGCGAGGTCAATGAGGGATCCAAGGGCTACGATCTGGAATTGTCGATTGATGCGCGGCTGCAGCAGAAGCTGGACGAGATTTTAACCCAGGTGCTGACGGAATATAAAGATGATCCGTGGCGTCCGTTTATGGACCGGATCATGTATGTGCTGCAGGATCCGAATACCGGCGATATCCTGGCGATGTCATGCATGATCCGCAATGCCGACGGCTCGATCAGCGCCAGTCCGACAAGCATCTACACCGACGCTTATGCGCCGGGCTCGGTCGTCAAGGGGGCGACGGTCTATATGGGACTGGATCAGGGCGTAATTCAGCCGGGCGAGAAGATTCTGGACAACTATATTAAAATCAAGGACACGCCGATCAAGAAATCCTGGAAGACGCTGGGCTGGGTTGATGACGTGCAGGCACTGGCGCAGTCGTCCAACGTGTTCATGTTCAACGTTGCGATTCGTTTGGGCGGCGGCACGTATATTGAAAACAATCCGCTGCAGATTGACGCGAATACCTATCTGCTGATGCGCAGCTATTACAGTCAGTTTGGTCTGGGTGTATTAACGGGCATCGACGTGCCGAATGAAGCGGTCGGCTATATGCCGGGCAAGCTGGCCAACGCCGGCAACACGCTGGACTTTGCGATCGGTCAGCTGGATAACTATACGACGATTGAACTGGCGCAGTATGTTTCAACGATTGCCAATGGGGGCAAGAAAATCCAGCCGCGCCTGGTGCGCCGGGCGTTTGATCCGGGCACGCAGAACGTCGTTTATGAGAACTATGTCAACGTGCTGTCAACGCTGGAAAATCCAGCCGCGCTGGAGCGGGTGCGGCAGGGCTTCAACGCCTGCGTTTACGGGGGAATCTGTTATGGCTTAACGGATGTGCCGGTTACCATGTCCGCCAAAACCGGCACGGCGGAATCGTTTATCAATGTGACCAGCGAAGACGGGACGACGACCCGTTATGATACGACCAACAACAGCGTCGTCGCTTACGCGCCGGCGGAAAATCCGGAATTTGCGATGGCATGCATGATTCCGAACGCCTGGATCACCGGCGGCGGATCGCAAAGCAATCTCTGTCTGCGGATCACCAACGAGCTGACCAAAGCGATATACAATCCGAATGACGTCGCGGAAAATGCCAATCTGCCAGCGGATACGGATCCGGGCGCGGAAATCCCGACGGATACTCCGGCATTGCCGCCAGCGCAGGATCCTGTTGAACCGCAAGCATCGTCCGATCCGGCACAGTAAACGAAAATCACAAGAATTAACAGGTTTTTCAAAAAATATAGTAATTTAATAAAAACTATGTTATACTTGTTTAGCATTATTAGGAGGAATATTCATGAGAGACGCAATTACTTTCAAATGTTCTGAATGCGGCGAAGAAAATTACATTGGGACAAGAAACAAGAGAAAACACCCTGAAAAGATGGAAATCAAGAAATACTGCCCACGCTGCAATAAGAAAACGACTCACAAGGAGAAAAAATAAAAGAAGCCGGATCCTGGCTTTTTTTATTTCGTTTAATTTTCAGCGATCGGTTAAAAAAATGAAAGTTTTCAATCAGATATGAGAAAGAAGGAAAAGTAGATGAGAATTGAATCAATTCCCTCCGGCGCGTTTGCGACCAACACTTATATTCTTGAAGATTCGGGGACAGTGCTGATTCTGGATCCGACGGGCAAAGCTCAGCGGATTCAGGATCATTTGCAGGGGCGCGTGCCGGCGGCGATTGTGCTGACGCATGGACATTTCGATCATATCGGCGCCGTTGACGAACTGGTCCGGCAGTTTCATTGTCCAGTGTATGTACATCCTGCGGATCAGGTTTTGCTTGAAGATGAAACTCTCAATGGAATGGCCGGAATGACGGCTCATGTCCGCAGTCAGACTCGTCCGTTAACGGAAGGGCTGATGAAGTTGGGCACGATTCAGCTGCAAATTCTGGAAGCGCCGGGCCATACGCCGGGCAGCGTACTGATTGTGATCGGTCAGGACTGTTTCTGCGGCGATGTCGTTTTTGAAGGCAGTGTGGGGCGGACGGATCTGCCCTTAGGCAATGATTCGCAGATGCGCCAGACGTTGAAAATGGTTCGAACGCTGGATCCGCAGTTAAGACTGTATCCCGGTCATGGACCGGCGACGACGCTGGAGAAAGAATTCAACGATAATCCCTTTCTGCGGACTCGCCGCGGATAAAGTGGAACAAGCATCAGGCTGTGCGGCCGGTGCTTTTTTTTGAACAAAAAGCAAAGCTGGATGAAGCTTGGCGGATAGAGCCCACAGATATATCGGACTGGGCCATAATAAATTGGCTGAAAATCAGAATAAAATTAAATTATGGTAGATAATCAAATAAATATCTATGAAATAAGTAGATTCTATTTTATAATGTTTGTATAAAATGGAATGGGGAGAGATGAAATGGAAAAACAGGAACTGTGGGACGCCAGCGCGGAAGAAATCCGTCGCGGATATCGGATTGTAGATGAGGAAGCCGAGTGTTTGTTCTGCCGGCAGCGTTATCATCTTCAGGAAATCTATGCCCAGGATGAGCGCTGGGTGCTGGGCGAGCGGAAGATGAAGCTGCACGTTAAAAACGCGCATGGGTCGCCCTTAACGATGTTGCTGCGGTTGGGGTCGGAACCGCTGGGCGTCAGCGCGATGCAGCTGGAAATGCTACAGGCGTTTGCGTCGGGACAAAGCGATCAGGAGATTGCGAAGGAAAAGGGCGTCACGTTATCAACAATTCGCAATTACCGGTTTAAGCTGCGGGAAAAACAGAAACAGGCGCAGTTGTTCGTCATGATGATGAATCTGCTTAATGAAAACACCGGCCGTTCTATCCAACAGTTAAACGATACGGAGCTGGTCGATGCGCATGCGGCGGCAGTAATGCGCGACGAGCGGTATGAATTAACGGAAAAAGAACGCGAGACAATTCTGAAAACTTATTTTGACGCGCAGGGGGCGTTGAAGGAAATGCCGGCGAAAGCAAAACGGAAGCTGGCGGTATTGGCACAAATTGCCGAGAATTTCAAACCGGAAGTTCAATATACTGAAAAGCAAATCAACACAATGCTTAAACGGATCTGGCCGGATCACGTCTATCTGCGCCGGGTGTTAATTGAATACGGTTTTCTGGAAAGAACAGCCAACGGCAGCGCTTATTGGCGAAAGTAAACTGCAGGTAAAAGGAAAAATTTGTTCGATTAGGGAAAAATTCAAGGCTCTAATTGAAACAAGCTGACGGTGCAAGGTTAACCCGGACTGTGCCGTCAGCTCTTTTTATTATCCAGTTTTGGTAAAAAATGATAGAAATTCAGTTTTTTTTAAATATTGAGGGGGCTTTTTTCAAAAATGCGCAATATTGAAGGTGTAGGGGGCGAGAGAATATGGAAGAACGATTACTTGCTTTACTGCGGATGGCTTTAAAACAGCACGCCACCGATCTGCATTTTTCCATCCGCAATGAAACAGTGACGCTGCAGATGCGCTGCGGACTTCAGATTAAGGACATTGAGACTAAGGCGCAGGACCTGAAATTGTTTCGTTATCTTCAATACCGGGCCAACCTGGAGCTGAGCGATGGCAGCCGGCCGCAAACCGGCCGGTTTGAGATCGATGTGGATGGTAGGGTGCTGGCGCTACGGTTTGCGGTCATGCACAGTCTGATGCTGACCAGCGGAGTGCTGCGAATTCTCAACGGAACGCTGGACTGGACGCTGACCGATTGTTGCCCGGATAAAAAGCAGACCGATCTGCTGAAGCAAGTGCTGAAACGACGCAGCGGCTTATTCCTCGTCAGCGGCCCTACCGGCAGCGGCAAGACGACAACGTTGTACGCCATGCTCAACGAATTAAGCCCGGCCAAGATCTTCACGCTCGAGGATCCGATTGAAATTTATTCGGACCGTTTCATTCAGATCCAGATCAACGAGCGTCAGCATCTGGGTTATGACGAAGGGATCAGCCAACTGCTGCGGCATGATCCGGACGTCATCATGATCGGCGAAATCCGCGAGCCGGTGGCGGCGGCGATGGCGCTGCGCTGCGCACTGACCGGACATCTGGTTCTAACCAGTATTCATGCTTCATCAGCACAATCGGCGATCACACGGATGATCGAACTGGGAGTCAGTGAAACTCAGCTGATGGAGATGCTGGCTGGAGTCAGCTGTCAGCGGTTGGTGTCCTTAAAAAATCAAAAGGGAAGGATGTGTGTCTATGAAGTGCTTCTGCCTGACCAGCTGGCACAGCTGCGCCAGGGACAGGCGCCGGATAATTTTATCCCGCTGCCGCAGCGGCTGGACGATCTGCTGTTCAAAAATCGCATCACACAGAAACAACGGGAGGCTGTCGGTCTCTGAATGTCAGCAGCTGGCGATTCTTCTGGGCAGCGCGATGAGCTGGCAGACAAGCCTGACCTTTATTGAAACGCCGAAGAACCATTCCATCATCGCCGCGCTGCGTGGGCGAATGCTGGAAGGGGCGGATTTTGCGGCCGTATTTGCTTTGGCCCTGCCGAAAGGTATCGCCGCTGATTTTGAGACGATGGCGCAGGTCATGCCGCCTCGGCAGGCGCTGACCTTGGCACTGAGACTGCATCGGTTATATACCGAAAACCGCAGCCAGATCCGCAAGCTGTTAGGCTACCCAATGCTTTTAGCTGCCGGCAGTCTGGGAGGTCTGGCCTTGTTCAACCATGTCTGTTTCCCGGTGCTGATCAGCCTGATTCAGTCCTTTGAGCGAAACCCGGCGGGGATGGTGCTGCTGCATCACGGCTTGGGCACAATGTTTTTCATTCTGACGCTGCTGGGGGCGGCATCCGGCGCTTTGGCAATCTGGCTGCGCAGACCGACGGCACGGTTAAGTGCGTATGTGCTGTTGATTCAAAAACGCCGCGGCAAGTTTTTAAGACGCTGGCTGGGATTGGATTTCTCGCGTTATTTTTCCTGTTGTCTCAGGGAAGGCTGTCCGACGCAGACAACCTTGACGTTATTGCAGAAACTGCCGAAAAAGCCGTTTCTGAAACTCATGAGCTGGCATGTGGAACAGGCGCTGCTGGCAGGAGAAAGTCTGGAAACGGCGTTAGGCACGGAGTATCTCGATCCTTCGCTGATGCAGCTGATGCGCACCGCTTCCCGCAGCGGTCAGGTTCAACCCTTGTTGGAAAGTTATGTCGAGGTGCGTCAGGGACAACTGTTCGATCAGCTGCGATGGGCAGCGCGAGGTCTGCAGCTGTTTGCCTACGGAACGATTGCAGCGATGATTCTGATCGTTTATCAGATCCTGCTGCTGCCGCTTTCAATCATGAGTCAGATGTAATAAGAGAGGAGAAGAAACGTATGAAAAGGGGCTTTACGCTATTGGAAATGATCATCGTCGTCAGCGTGCTGGCAATCTTGTTTCTGCTGTCGGTACCGAATATTCAGCGGGTTATGAAAATTGTCGATGAAAAGGGCTGTGCGGCGCAGCTGAAGGTGATCGACTCGGCGATTCTTCAATACAAGCTGGATACCGGTCAGTTGCCGTTAAGAATCAATGATCTGGTGTCGGCAGGCTTGTTGACAAAGCAGCAGACGGAATGTTCCGGCGGCGAGCAGCTGGAAATCCGCGAGGGTCAGGCTTATGTCCGCTAAAGCCGGGACGACGCTGACGGAAATGTTATTGGCGTTGATGATTGTGGCGGCTTGCGAGCTGCTGACGATTCCGTTTGTCATCCAGCCCGACTTGAGTCCCGGCCGGTTTATCGCACAGGTGCTGCCGCTTCAGGCCCGGGCGATGGGCGAAGGTCAGGAACAAATCGCCCAAATTGATGCGGACCAGACCGGCCGCATCCGCATACATTACAATAGGAAAGGCCGGATTGATCAGGCCCGTACGCTCTGCTTCAGCCGGCGATGTCTGGTGATGGAGCTGGCAGGGGGGCGCATCGTTGGAAAATAACCGCGGTTTTTTGCTGAGCGACGCATTGATCGCGATTGCGCTGTGCACTGCCTGTATTCTGTTAACCGGAGGTCTGCTGGGCAGCCGTTATCATCTCAATGAAATCGCCAAGCGCAGGCAGCAGGAGAGCAGCCAGCGCTTGGCGGAAGCGCTTGAAGCAAAGGGGGAATGTCCGGTATGCACGCCGCTTCCAATCGAAACGAGCGACCCTGCAGAACAAGCGGCGGAAACATTCTGATCGATCTGCTTTTGGGATTGTGGATTGTCACGTTGTTTCTGCCGATGATTCCGACCCTCGTCAGGCTTCTCGCCAGACAGGACTGGCTGATGCGTTCCGCTCAGGATCAAATTCAGCTGCAGCAGCTGCGCCGGCTGCTTTTGAGCAGCGGAGAAATTGAGGTGAGCCGCGATCAGCTGACGTTTTATGCCGAAGGTCAAAATCGCCGTCTTGTTCAGAGTGGAAACTGGCTGTTGGTCCAGCCGGGAACCTGGATTTTCTTCGATCAGGTTGAAACAGTTTGGTTTGATCAGCGGCAGTCGCAGATCTGGATGCATCTTGTCAGCATGGATGGTGAATGGGAGGCGGTGGTGGGCGATGCCGGATAAACGGGGATTTGTCAGCTTGTTCTTTCTGGCCTGGTTTCTGATCTTGAGCGCCTGGACGGCATTGGGCTATCTTCAACTCAACGCGGAGATCGCCGTTGCCGAACAGCTGGAAGCCAGTCAGCGGCAGGATCTGCGCTTAATCCCCATTTTTCGCTGGGTACGCTGTCAGCTGAACCATGAATATCGCTGCGGCGGCTGGCGGGCGGAAATTCAGGCTGAGGTACAATGGCGCGGCGATACGGCAGAAGTGATGACCGCCTATGAAAAAATTGTGCTAAAGCTGGATGAAACCAACCGGAAAGTGACAAACTATGAGATAGAGATGAGGTGAAACGATGAAACAATTCATGGACAGCGTGGTCGCTTCGGTCTTCTTTCTGATTTTGATGTTGTTAGGGGAAACGCTGCAGTTTCTGCCCTCGGGAAGCACGCCGTTTCTGACCATCATCTATGGCGCCGAGCTGTTCTTTATTTCATGGGTTTTGATGTACCGCTCCAAAAATACGGTGGAACTGCTGGACTTCTTTGTCAGCGCCGTGATCCTGGGCGTGCAGTTTCTGATCCTGGGCAGCCGGCTGAATTTTGACCAATGGTGCTATCTGGGCTTTGCGACGATCGCCGCGACGATCAGTTTCGGCTGCAACCGCCGCTTTGGCAACCGGATTCATTGGGAAAATAGTCATGCACAGCCGGGAAATCATTGACAAAATCGGCTATTCCTATAAAATATACTAGGTAGGATGGTGAATAGGAATGATTATTGTAAATGACTTAAAACCAGGAACAACATTTGAAAATGAAGGTAATATTTTTGTCGTTCTGGATATTCAGCACAACAAAACTGCGATGCGCCAGATGATCGTCAAGGTCAAGGTTAAAAATCTGCGTACCGGAGTTATCAACGAAATCTCTTTCACGGGCGGCGACAAGGTGGAACAGGCGCACATCGACAAGCGCGAAATGCAGTATCTGTATGATACCGACGACGCTTTGGTCTTTATGGATAACGAAACCTATGACCAGATTGAAATCCAAAAGGATCATCTGGAATGGGAAATGAAGTTCATGAAACCGAACGATAACGTCACAATTTCGATGTATGAAGGCGAAATTCTGGGAATTATTCTGCCGGATAAAGTCGAGCTGCGGATCGTTGAATGCGAACCGGCGGTGAAGGGTGATACGGCGACTTCCGCTTCCAAGATGGCGAAGCTGGAAACCGGTCTGGAAATCCGTGTTCCGCTGTTTATCGAACAGGATGAAATGGTCGTCATCAACACGGCTGACGGCAAATATTCCGGACGCGCATAAGTCTAAACTGAAGATTTGGTCGAATTCAGATCAAATCGGTCAATAGTAAAAGTAAACGCAGGTAAAGAAGAAAATGTGTATCGGGGCAGAGTAAAAGGAGAAACAGAGTAAAAGGAAACAAAAAAAGAGCCAGATAATGAGGGAAAAGTGTTAAAATATCCGTAGAAACCAGATAAAAAAGGGTATAAGAAAAGATATTTAGCGAAATGCAATTTA
>NZ_JADNPO010000035.1:0-33675 GCF_015558105.1 Holdemania sp. 1001095H_141210_F2 | reverse complement strand
GAGATTTTTCAAATTCACGCAAAAAACTCTTGTTTTTTATTATCTAATTTCTTTTGCGTCCAGTTTGCGGAAAATATGACCCTCTGAAAGCCGCTCAGCCAGCCACTGGCGTTTGGCTTCCACTCCCGGATGTGCTTTTTTCGTGCGGATAATGCAGCTGAGATGCTCGGATGCAAGATTATCCGGCGTTAAGGTTACAAATTTGAATTCCATTACGGATCCTCATTTCTTTTAAGGAAATTATATAAGATTTTATGACAGAAACATAGAGCGCCGCGGATTTTGTAAGAAAGTGATGCAATAATGATGGACGCATGAAATCAGAGACAACATTGAAAAAAATATAATAGAGACAAATTGATAAGACCGGACACTCGATTTCGGCTTATAATGAAAACAAAGGAGGTTCGTTTATGCAAATACAAACAATAATTGATCATATTCAAAGTCATACGCCCTGGGTGGATTACCGCAAAACCCGGGATTTTATCCTGATCGACGGAGGGAGTTCCGAGGTCAGTCAAGTGGCTGTCTGCTGGGTCGCAACGATGAAAGTGATCGAGGAATGCATCCGGCAGGATATTCATTTTATCATTTCGCACGAAAATTGCCTCTATGTGGAAACAACCGCGCCGTATAAGACGATGAAAGACCTGCGCGATCAAAAGATCAAGCTTTGCCAAAAACATCAGATTACCATATATCGCTGTCATGACGGCTGGGATCAGTTTCCATTCTATGGTGTGGCGGATTCGCTGGCGCGCAGTACCGGGATTTCCTTTGACGAACGCCCGGTTTCCTCTTTTTATCATTATGCGGCGATAGAGAAGGAAACCGTTTCAGAGCTGGCGGAAAAACTGGCGAAAGCCTTGAAGCCGCATGGCTGCGGGTATGTGGAAATTCTGGGGAATCCGGATCAGCGGGTAACGAAATTAGGCATGGGCGTCGGCGCGGCGATGAATTCGCAGGTGATGATGCTGGAGAATGTGGATTGCATGATCCTGGCTGACGATGGCTTCACGAACTGGATCGATCTGCAATGGTGTCTGGATGCCAAAATTCCCTGCATTCTCTGCCATCATTCTACCAATGAGATGGAAGGCATGGCCGGCATGGTCCACTATTTAAGCAAAGTATTTCCTGATTGCCGATTCGTTAAACTGGACGAGGGATTTCAGTTTACCCTGATCGAGGCTCCGGCAGAAGATTGAGTGAAAAGGAATCCGTTATAAACTAATTGTTCCAAAAATTGGTAAAATACGAGTCTGACGAAATAGAACAGAGAAGAAAAGCCGGGAGTATCCGAGATCCCCGGCTTTTATAACGATTCAATGAGGACGGTCTCAGCGCTGCGGCATCGTGAAGGAAGCCAGCGCGCGGTTCAGGAATTCGTTGAACGGCCGCATGGTTTCAGCCAGTCTTACGATCTGACCGACGACTTCTGAAGCGGACTGATTGCCCTCGATGTAGCATTCGAGATACCATGACTTCATCTTCAGATAATCCGCCAGCGGATGATCGGCAGGAAATGGCTTTGGCACTCATTTCAGGCTTTCTCCTTTGACCGGCAGACAGACGGCGAAGTCCGGCGTCTGGATCAGCGCACTGAAAACGTCAGCTTGATCCAGAATTGCCTGACGGACCAGCATGGTCGCTTCCGCAAACTGCGAAGCAAACAAGCCGCCGCCCACAAGCAAGGCAGCGGGTGTCAGAGCGAGGAACAGATCGCAGGGAATCGGCTGGGATCCCCAGGGAGAACAATGAATCCGGAAGACCGGGTTGTAGGGCGACTTATCGTTGGAAAACCGGGTGTCCCGGTTCAGCCGGCTGATCCGGCGGGAAATGTCGATGTCCAGCCGCCGCGGGTCGTTTACCGCCAGCTGTTCGTTGACCGCACGGGCCAGATTTTCAAATTGTTTTCGCGCCAGCTTGTAGTCTGTCTGATGCGCATGCATCCAGTCCAGACTATTGCTGCGGGCCAGATCGCCAAGAAACTGCTGCGTCAGGGCCAGATCAAAATTTAATTCTGACATACTTTTTCCATCCAGACGGAAGCGACCACTTCCTGTAATTTCTGCCGCTTTTCTTCCGGCAGCGCGTAGGCGGACAGGGTATCGAATACCGTCATGTGTTCCTCAATTTTTTCCATCGCTTCTAAATGCTGATGTAAAACCTGAGGTTCGGCTGTCGGCAGCTTGGAATATTCCAGATTGTCCGGATCCAGCCGGCGCGTGCCGATCGCAAAGTCGATCCGGCAGGTGCAGCGACAGCCGCCGGAAGCCAGGTAACAATACTGCGACATGAAATCGGCCATTTTCCGACGGGCGCGGGATAGCCGCTGGCGGTAAGCTTCCGGCGTTAAGTTCAGGATTTCCGCCGCCTGCCGGCTGTCGGCTTTAAACATTGTGCCCAGAATGAAGATGCAGCGATCCTGCGGCTTCAGACATTGAAGCATGACGTTGGTACACGAATATTTCAGTTCCCGGGCCAGAATCTGCTTATCTTCCCGCTGCGATTCTTTCTGGTATGCCTGAATATCCTGAGCATAGGCCTCATAGCTCAGCGGATGCGTGGCGAACATCGAGCGCTTTTCGTCGATCAGCCGGTTGACCGCAAGCCGGTAGACCCAGGTGCTTAAGGCACTTTCCCCGCGGAAGCCCGGCAGTTTTTCCAAAACCAGAAGCAGGATTTCCTGCGTTGCGTCTTCGGCGTCAGCCACGCTACCAAGCATCCGCAGCGCCAGGTTAAAGATCGGCGTCTGCAGCTGCCGGACTAATTCTGCCGCGGCCTGTGGTTTATGCGCCAGCACCTCCTCAATCAAAGCGGGGGATAGCGGTTGAGTTTGATTGTCCATCTGAATTTCTCCTTTCAATAATTAGACGGAAGGGAATTCTTTGTGTGACATTTTTTTGCGTTATTTTTGTAAAAATTTTTAAATTCAGGATACCGCATGAGACGAGGATAGGCGGAAAATCCGTTTTGGGGATAGCGCTGGCTCGCATAGCGGCGAACAAGGGACAGCGCGTCACAGGATAAGAGTGGTAGTCAGCGGTCTTCCTTCTTATCCTTTGACAATGTATTGGTTCTTTTTTCGCAGCCGTCATTCCTTTTTTGCCAGCACACACAGCGTTGTTTTGTCTTTTTCCAGCGGCCCGCCTGCCACATCGCCATAAAACGTAACGGACTGAAAGCCCGCCGCGGTCAAATCCCGCTCTAATTCTGCAGCGGTAAATCCATGTTCCCAGACGTGATAGATTGTGTACGCGTCAGGCTTGATCGTGACATATTGGTTACAATACGAAGCGTCCTGATCATACCGATAAAACGCGTGCAGGACCAACGCCGGCTCCTCGCTCCAGTAGCCTTGTTCTTCAACGAACCAACGCTTCGTTTCAGGCTTGCCCTCATAGTTCAGCGGTGTAAACACGTCGAACAGAAAAACACCGCCGGGAAGCAGGGAAGCGTAGATCTGCTTTAATAAGGCTGTTCGGGCGGAAGGCATCAGCACGCCGAAATCACAATAAATCAGCGTGATCACATGGAATGGCCCGCCGAATTCGATCTGGGTGTAATCCCCCTGACGATATTGGATCGAGAGGCCTTTTTCTGCCGCGGACTGCTTCGCGTAATCCAGCGAGCGGACGGAGAAATCAATTCCGGAAACTTGATATCCCTGCCGGGCAAAGAGCTCCGCATAGATTCCCGGCCCGCAGCCTAAATCCAGAAGCTGGGGATACTGATCCGGCGGCAGCTGGGATGCGATCCAGGCTGCGGATTGCCTGACGAAGTCTCCCCGGCGTGTCGCGCCATCGGTCGTTTCATCCAGATGAGCTTCGAGCATTTTCTGCGACAGATAGGGATCAGTCCAGATATTCGCCTGACTCTGTTGATATAAGGCCGGCCGGGTTTGGATCTGAGAAATAAAGTTTTTCATGAATTTTGTCCTTTCTTTTCGGATTTTTAACCGTGGGAATGAGCTTGAGGGGCAGCGAGGAACGCTTTTTCCTCGAAAACGCCTGGGAAACGCTTGTTGATCAACGAAAAATCGTTGTGGAAAATCCCATCGCACCCCAAAAGAGCTGCTTGTAACATACTTTCCTGACAGCAGCCGGCGATGATATTTTCTTTTTCCACGTTTTGCTGGACGCAGATTTCAGGACCGGACACCGGACAGAATCCATCCTTTTTTGTGAGCTTGCGCCTTTATTGTAACGGGAAATAAGCCTGATGGCAATCGCGATCATTCCGGGACTGTTCGTTTCTTGCGGCATGGATTTTGACAATGAAGCCGTCCTGTTTTTAGGAGCGGAGGCGCTGCAGGAAAAGGGGTTCCGCGCTTTTTTCTGGTAAAATAGACGAAGATGAGCTATACTATGTACCGTAAGTCCCATTTCTTGATGCATAATTGTGTTATGACATCCTGACAGTGCGCCGAAGCACTGTTTTTGAATTAGGAATAGAAAGAGTGAACCATGAAATTTAACGAATTACCAATCCATCCGTCAATCTTGAAAAATTGCCAGCGGATGGGCTATACGACCCCGACCAAGATTCAGCAGAAAGCGATCCCGCCGGTCTTGGAGGGGCGCGATCTGCTGGGGCTGGCGCAGACCGGCACAGGCAAAACTGCAGCGTTTGCACTGCCGATTCTCGACCAGCTGATGAAACAGCCGCAGAAAGGCAAGCGGGCGATCAAGGCGCTGGTGCTGACCCCGACCCGCGAGCTGGCGATCCAGATTGTGGATAACTTCCAGCTGTACGGTCAGGGCCTGCCGTTGAAGACCGTCGTGATTTTCGGCGGCGTTAAGCAGGGCGCGCAGGTCGATCAGCTGAAAAAGGGCGCGGATATTCTGATCGCGACGCCGGGCCGTCTGCTCGATCTGGTCGGCCAGCGTCTGTTGGATCTGAGCCAGGTGGAAATCTTTGTGCTCGACGAAGCCGACCGGATGCTGGACATGGGTTTTATCCACGATGTAAAACGCGTCAGCGCGCTGCTGGTGAACAAAAAGCAGACGCTGCTGTTCTCGGCGACGATGCCGAAAGAGATCGCCGGGCTGGCCGCTTCGCTGCTGAAGAATCCAGTCCGCGTGGAAGCAACGCCGGTATCCACGCCGATTGAAAAGATCGAACAGCGTGTGTACTATGTGGAAAAGCACGAAAAGAACGACCTGCTGCTGCGGGTCTTGAAGAAGGAGGAAGTCACCTCCGCGCTGGTCTTTACCCGGACCAAACATGAAGCTGACCGCGTCGTCCGCTTTTTAACCAAGGGGCAAGTTCAGGCGATGGCGATCCATGGCAACAAATCGCAGAACGCCCGGCAGAAAGCGCTGGCCGCATTTAAGAATCATGAGATCCAGGTGCTGGTGGCGACCGACATCGCGGCGCGCGGCATTGACATTGAGAAGCTTTCCCATGTCATCAATTACAACATTCCCAATATCAGCGAGACCTATGTTCACCGGATCGGCCGGACAGCCCGGGCAGGGCAGGAAGGGATTGCGATCTCCTTCTGCCAGAACGATGAACGCGCTTATTTGAAGGATATCGAAAAACTGATCCGGTATACGATTCCGGTCGTCAAGGATCCTGAGGCTAAAACTACGGTCCAGCCGCAGGCGGCAGAGTCCAAAACAGAGGTTTCCCCGAACCAGGCGCCAGCCAGTCCGGCGAATAAACCAGCCGGTCATCGGCCAGCTCGCCGGCGTCGTCCAGCTCACGCGCAGAAGTCGCGCGAGGCGGCGAAGTAAGGAAGAAGAATATGAGATCGAAAGCATTTCCGTTTTCGATCTTTTTTCTTGTTTCTTTTGTTCTTTCTTTTGTTCAGGGAAAGTTATGTCACAGCGAGGATTCGCGCTAGCCCGGGGACTTTCACCGCGAATTTCTCCCTTTGCGAGTTGGCATTTGAGCTTTTCCCCTTTACAATAAAGAAGAGAAAAACCAATGTTAAAAACAAGGAGGACATGAGGATGATTCAGGCGGAACCGATCACAAAAACGACATGGCGGATAAGGGGCTGCGGCTGCGACTGTTATCTGTTGGACGGAGAGGTCCCGGCGCTGATCGACTGCGGCTGCGGGGAAGTCCAGATTCGTCAGTTCTGTGAAGCTTTAATTCAGAAACCGGTCAGGACGGTGATCTGCACCCATGCCCATATTGATCATACCGGTCAATGCGGCTTATTTGATCAAGTGTATATGACGGAAAGAACGGCGGCGTCCAGCTGCAACGCGATGGACGAGGATCCCGCGAAGCTGAATTTGGATTATACGCCGGTATTTGTGCAGGACCATCAGATTCTTAAACTCGGACAACGGTGCTTGGAAATTCTGCTTTGCGATTGTCACGCTCCGGGCAATATCATGATTTTTGATCACACGGAAAGAATCCTCTATGCCGGCGATGAACTGGACGTGGATCAGGTGCTGCTTCTGCCGGGCTTTGCGGAGAAAGCGGGGCAGTTTCACAGCGAGCCGGCGGCGACCGTGAGCGATTACCGGAGATTGTTGATCAGGCTTGATCTGCGGCGTGAAGAATTTGACTGGATCTGCACCGGTCATAACGGTTCACCGTTGAAACCGGAAGTCCTGACAATCATGATCGAACTCTGCGATCGGATTCTGGCCGGAGAAGAAGGTTGTCTCGACTGCAGCTCCGCGACCTACAGCGCCCGGGATCGGCATTTCCCCTATCACCAAGCTCATTACCGGCGGGCGTCATGGAAAGGCTTTTCGTTAGTGTACTGTGCCGACAGCCTGACCGACAGAACACAGAATTCTAAAGTCATTCCAGCTACGCCGCTGCATGCAATGTGCGAACACAACGTCGCGGCGGCGCAGGGCAAATAACCACGATTAATCGGGAATCTGCAGATAGATGATGAAAGAGTCGGACTTTGATGTCCGGCTTTTTTCTACTTGTGAATGAGAACTTTGGAGAAATTTGTTAGTCATAAGAACTGTTTCAGTCACCGTGGTTGAAGAAGGCAAGGGAATATATAGAATAGAAGGAATAAGTGAGTTATATGGAACTACATTGATTAAAAAATGTATCTTTTTCGATGAAGTTCAATGGATCCCCGCTGGGGAAGAGGCGGTCAACGCCTTCCAGATCGATTTCAACTGTGATATCTATCTTATTATCAGAAGCCTGTTTCTTTGATCATTATGAGAAGATAATTGTATCCCTGTATCCGGGACTGAACGCTTCTTATAAGAAAATAAAATCGGTGAACGTTGTGGATTGGCTGATTGCGGATGAAGCCTGAGATACCTTGAATAATAGGAAAATAAGAAAACCATTAAATTAAAAAACGGAGCTTTTCAACCTGTCCGGGAGTTTCTGAACTCCTCATGATAGGACGTGCTGATAGCTCTGTTTTTTTAAAGGACTTTGATTATTGGAGATCTTGCCGGTCTTTCTTGTCAGTTTTCTCAAGCTCCGCTTTGGCGTCAAGGATTCCCTGTTTCACCGCACATCGGATGATTTCATAAACGAGGGTGAGTGCGATCAAGAGGATGAGAAGCTGAAAGAGAATTCCCCAGACCATCGGCTCAGGCTTCCTGCGGCTGATCGATCAGCGGCTGGTCGTCCAGCGAGACTGTTCCGGTTCTGCCTTCTGTTTCAAACAGGACAATCGTATTTTTACCTTTTTTCAATAACGGCGCCGGGATATACAGATAATGCGTCGGGCCCAGCTCCCAGAACCGCCCAAGATTTTCCCCGTTCAAAAACGCTGTGCCTTTGCCCCAGCCGTTCAGGTTCAGGAACGTATCCGCCGGTTCTTCAATGTCTACGGTAAATTGATAGAATGCCGGAACACCTTCCTGATAATCGCCGATGAAATCAACCTGATCGACATTGTTCAGCTCCAGGCAATACTGCTGCCAGCCGGTGTGGAAGTGCAGGTCCAGCATGAAGCCGCCTTTGATGCCCTTGCGCTGATGCGGAGAAACCAGACTTGCGCCGTAGTTGATGCGGCCGAGGTTTTCCACCAGAATGTCGATCACGTTGTCAGTCGGATGATCGAGCGTAAGCGGGATGTTGCTTCCCATCGTTTCCTTGTATTGTGTGGCGATCAATTTCTGGTTGACAAATACCTGAGCGCGGTCGTCGCAATCCGCCAGCTTGGCTTTGGCCAGCTCGCGCGCTTTGCCGACATGCGCGCGGTACAGGATGTAGCCGTAGCCCTGCCCCAGCTTTTCCATCGGCTGAGGAATGTCGGTTTCGATCGGCTTTGCCAGCGAGGAAAGTGTATTAAATAAGGAAACCTTGTTCTCACAGCGCAGTTCGCCATAGCTTTTAAAGGTGATCGGCGTGGACAGCGGCACCGGAGTGATCGGATGATATTTGGCGATGACCTCGCGGAAAGCGGCGTATTTTTCTGCTTCCGTACCCCACTCCGTCAGCGGAGCGGCATAGTCGTAAGAGGTGATCTGCGGATCCATGCCGTTGTGGTAGCTGCAGCCGTTATAAAATTCCGGATTGGTGCCGCCGTGGAACATGTAGATGTTGACGCTGCCCTGACGCAGCATCGCGTCCAGCTCGTCCGCCGCATCCTTCGCGTCGCGGGTTTTCAGCGGCGATCCCCAGTTGTTGAACCAGCCGATCCAGAATTCCATGCACATAAGCGGGCCGTGGATGTCGTTGTCGTCCATGAACTGACGCAGCGCGCCGATCTGTTCGTCGGTGCGCGAGCCGAAGTTGGCCGTCGGCAGCACGCCTTCATTGAGTAAGGTTCCGGCGTCGAGCACTTCACGCCAGCCGCCGTCGGATGTAAACATCGGCACATCGCAGCCATGCTTTTCCATCAGACGCTTGATCGCCTTGAGATATTGCTTGTCGTTGCCGAAGGAGCCATATTCATTTTCAATCTGGCACATCAGCACCGGTCCGCCGTGAGTGAAAAACAACGGCCGGATCACCTTGAACAGCTCGGCGTAGTAGGCGTCGACCGCGTCGAGATAGGGTTGATAGGTCGAACGCACGCGCATTGAATCGTCCGCTAACAGCCATGCCGGCAGACCGCCGAATTCCCATTCCGCGCAGATGTACGGCGTCGGCCGTAAAATGACCCACAAACCTAAAGCCTGAGCTAAGCGGACAAAGCGCGCGACGTCCTTGCGTCCGCTGAAATCAAACTGGCCCTTTTTCGGTTCATGGTAGTTCCATGGGATATAGGTTTCCACGCAGTTGCAGCCCATATTTTTTAATTTTTCCAGACGATCCTGCCAATATTCAGGAACGATCCGGAAGTAATGCAGCGCGCCGGAGATCAGTTTGACCGGCTGGCCGTTAAGCATAAAATCATCTTGAATCGCAAAGGTAGTCATGATTGTTTCCTCATCTTTCTCTACCTTTTATTGTAGAAAAGAAATCGTAAAAAAGAAAGGAATTCTTGTTTTTTGCGGGGCTTTTTCCAATTTTCCGCAATATTATAAGTGGGAGGTGAAATTATGCGCTGTCCGCGATGTGGAAATGAGGATCCATCCTGGTTCTATCTTGGCAGCAAGGGCTGGTACTGCCGCCGCTGCGTCGGCTTTTCCCGGAGGCTGACGTGCGAGGCCAAGGAACCGGTCGTGCCCGAGCTCAGTGAACCGCTGGATCCGCAGCTGCGACTGGATTATCCCCTGACTCCGAATCAGAAAAAGATCTCCGATCAGCTGTGCGAATTGTCCGAAACCCACGACGTCCTGGTCGACGCGGTGTGCGGCGCGGGAAAAACGGAAATTGTAATGGATTGTCTGCGGAGGCGGCTGCAGCGGGGACAGCGGGCGGCGGTTGCGGTCGCCCGGCGGCAGGTCGTGCTGGAATTGGCGCGGCGGCTGGCGGACGCGTTTCCAAACCTGTCGGTGATCCCGGTCTGTCAGGGTTATACCAAGAAGACCGAAGCGGATCTGATCGTCTGTACGACCCACCAGCTCTACCGCTATCCCCACCGGTTCGATCTGTTGATCCTGGATGAACCGGACGCTTTTCCCTACAAGGGCGACCCGGTTCTGCATGGAATCGCGCGCACCAGCTGCCGCGGCCAGATCGTCTACACGACGGCGACGCCGGATGCGGAGCTGCAGGAACGGGTGAGGACGGGGACGTTGAGGCAGCTCAAGCTCAACCGCCGTCCGCACGGTCATGATCTGACGGTGCCCCGGGTTCTGATCGGCCCTCAGTTCCTGTTGATCCTGCGGCTTTATCGCTGGCTGAAAGGCAAACAAAAGGCAAACAAGCAGGCGCTGATCTTTGTGCCGACGATTCGCGGCTGTCATCACTTAAAAGTTCTGTTTTCATTGGAATTTTCCTGCGGTGAGCTGACCAGTCAGTCACCGAATCAGGATGAAACGCTGCGGAAGCTGCGGGCAAACAAACTGCAGTTCTGCTTTGCGACGACGGTGCTGGAACGGGGCGTGACGATCGCGGGCGTCGACGTGTGCGTGATGGATGCCGATCATGGCGTGTTCGACGAAGCTTCGCTGACCCAGATGATCGGCCGGGTCGGGCGCAGCTTTGCCTGTCCGGATGGCGACGGATTGTTTCTGTGCCGCAGGCGCAGCGAACAGGTCGAACGCTGCGTGAAACGTCTGGAGGAAGCCAATGCTGACGGCTGAGCGCTGCCTGTGGTGCGGCGGTCCGTTGTTAAACGGATGCACGATCCCCGAAATGATGTTCGCCGACGATTCGCTGTGCGGCCTCTGCCGCAGTCAGCTGACGCTCATTTCCCATCAAGTGAAGCTCGGCGAGCTGAGCGTGCGGGGGCTGGTTCTGTATGACGAGGCGTTCATGAAAATGCTTGTGCAGTACAAGGAATGCATGGACGAAGCGCTGCAGGATGTTTTCCTTCTGCCTCGGCGCGATAGGCTGCGCCGGCGGTATCGTCATTTCACGCTGGTGCCGATGCCCTCATCCCGCGCTAAACGGGAAAAACGCGGCTTCGATACGATTCCCCAGCTGTTTTCCGGACTGCGGCTGCCGATCGTGGAGCTGTTGGAAAAGACGGAGGATTACGTGCAGCAGGGCAGCGCCTCCCAGCGGCAGCAGGCTGCCTCCCACATTCGCTTGATCCCCGGCGTCCCAATCCCGGATGGAAAGCTGTTGTTGATCGACGATGTGCTCACGACCGGCAGTACGCTCAACGCCGCTCACGCATTGCTTCCTGCCGCCGACCAAGCGCTGGTGCTGGCCGTCAACCAACGCTTCCTGCCGCCTTCTTTCGCTCCATTCCGTAAGCTTCGTTGTCGAAAAAGCGCGGAATAAGACGAAGGAAAAGATTTGAGTTTGCGGCCGATCCTCTCTATACTCAAAGTAGACGGGAGCGGCGGAATTCCAGCGGCGGAAACCAGCGAAAATCAGGATCAGTCGAAGCGGAATTCCCCGGGTTCAGCGAACGAAGGGGTGAAGCAGAAAAGCATCAAAACGACGGGCAGCGATCCCGGTTCCCGTCGAAGCGACATGGCGGAGAAGACCGCCGCGGATAAATAAAGAAGAAAGGGTTAGGTTTAAGGCAGATGCAAGGTAAAGTAAAGATGTTCAATAAGGAAAAAGGTTACGGCTTCATCAAGCTCAGCGACGGCCGCGATGTTTTTTTCCACTATTCCCAACTGGTGATGGACGGCTTCAAGACGATCGAGGAAAACGCCGAGGTGGAATTCGATCTGGTCGAAGGCGACCGGGGCTATCAGGCCCACAACGTCAAAAAACTGTAAAACAGCGATCAAAGGCCGGGTTTGACGGCCTTTTTCTTTGTGTTTTTCGCTCAATTACGATACAATAGGAGCGATGGAGGGACCACAATGGCAACTTTTTTGGACAAACTATTTAATTACGATAAAAAACGATTGAAAGAAATCGAGAAACGCGCTCACGAAGTCGATGCGCTGGCTTCCCAGATGGCAGGCTTGAGCGACGAGGAACTGAAAGCCAAGACCCCGGAATTTCAGGCTCGCTTGAAGAACGGCGAAACGCTGGACGACTTATTGCCGGAAGCGTTCGCGGTTGTGCGCGAAGCGGCCAAGCGGGTGATCGGCGAATATCCGTATCTCGTTCAGCTGATGGGCGGCATCGTTCTGCACGGCGGCGATATCGCGGAGATGAAAACCGGTGAAGGAAAAACATTAACCTCCGTATTGCCGGTCTATCTGAACGCACTGGACGGCCGCGGCGTACACGTTGTCACCGTCAACGAATACCTGGCCGGCCGTGACGCCGACTGGATGGGGCAGATTCACCGCTTCCTGGGCCTGACGGTCGGCCTGAACCTGCGTCAGCTCACCCCGGCGCAGAAGCGCGCGGCGTATAACTGCGATATCACCTACACGACCAACGCGGAAGTCGGATTCGACTATCTGCGCGATAACATGGTCACCCGCGTTGAGGACCGCGTCCTGCGTCCGCTGAATTTCGCGCTGGTCGATGAAGTCGACTCGATTCTGGTCGATGAATCACGGACGCCGTTGATCATCTCCGGTGGCCAGAAGCAGACGGCCAACCTGTATCTGCAAGCAGACCGCTTCGTCAAATCGCTGAAGGCGGACGAAGACTATGAGATCGACGTCAAAAGCAAGACGGTTCAGCTGACTGATTCCGGCGTGACCAAGGCGGAGAAAGCTTTCCGTGTCAAGAACCTGTACGAGCTGGATCACACCCAGCTGGTGCATCATATTTCGCAGGCGTTAAAAGCCAACTACATCATGATGAAGGATGTCGAGTACGTCGTGGACAACGACGAGATCGTCATCGTCGACCAGTTCACCGGCCGTCTGATGAAGGGCCGCGCGTATTCCGACGGTCTGCATCAGGCGATTGAAGCCAAAGAAGGCGTGTCGATCAAACAGGAAACGACGACGCTGGCGACGATCACCTACCAGAACTTCTTCCGCCTTTACAACAAGCTGGCCGGCATGACCGGTACGGCCAAGACCGAGGAAGAAGAATTCTTAAGCATCTACAACATGCGTGTCATGGAAATCCCGACCAATCGCCCGGTTGCCCGAATCGATTATCCGGACGCGATCTTCGGCACGAAGAAAGCCAAGTTTGAGGCGCTGGTCAACGAGGTCAGGGAATGCCATGAAAAGGGCCAGCCGGTATTGGTCGGCACGATCGCCGTTGAAACCAGCGAATTTATCTCAAAGATGCTGAAAGATAAAAAGATCCCGCATGAAGTCTTAAACGCGAAGAATCATGCGCGTGAAGCGGAGATCATCAAAAAGGCAGGGCAGAAGGGTTCGGTGACGATCGCGACCAACATGGCCGGCCGTGGTACCGATATCAAGCTGGGCGAGGGCGTCCGCGAACTGGGCGGTCTGGCCGTCATCGGTTCAGAACGGCATGAATCCCGCCGTATTGATAATCAGCTGCGCGGCCGTTCCGGCCGTCAGGGCGATCCGGGCTATTCCCGGTTCTATGTCTCCGTACAGGACGACCTGATGGTGCGGTTCGGTTCGGAAAAAATGGAAAGCCTGTTTTCGCAGCTGGGCGACGTTCCGATTGAATCCAAGGTTGTAACGAAATCCATCGGCAGCGCGCAGAAGCGGGTCGAAGGCGTGAACTTCGACGTTCGTAAAACACTGCTGGAATACGACGACGTCCTGCGTCAGCAGCGCGAGATTATCTATGAACAGCGCAACTTCATCCTGGATCACGAAGACGTTCACAGCATCGTCAAGGATATGTTCGACCGCGTGGTCAGCAATCTGGTTTCGGCGCATACCGAGCATGACGGCAAGGAAGAAAAGGTCAACACAGCGGAGCTGCTGGAATCGTTAGGCAAGATGGGCTTCCATGAAAGTCTGACGGAAACCGATCTGGAAGGCAAGAGCATTCCGGAGATCAGCGAGCTGTGCTGCAAGGCGGCCTGGGATGTGTATGAAAGCAAGATTGAGCCGATCAAGGTGCATGTGCTGCCGATTGAAAAGACGATGGTGCTGAAGGTCATCGACCGCAACTGGGTCGATCACATCGACACTATGAGCAAGCTGCGCGACGGGATTCATCTGCGTTCGTACGCGCAGTCCAATCCGCTGCAGGCGTATGTCTCCGAAGGCTATCAGCTGTTTGAGGACATGATGGCACGGATTGCGCAGGAGGTTGTCACCTTCTGCCTGAATGTCAGAATTGTAATAGAGGAGCGAAAGAAATAACTATGGAATTGTATGAGATCCGTCAAGGCCTAACCGCTTCGGTAACGAAGTTAAAGCAGTTAGGCGACTCTCTTTGACCTGGCTGCGAAGCAAAAACAAATTGAAGAACTGGAAGCGAAGATGAACGAGGAGCATTTCTGGGATGATCCGAAAGCAGCCCAGAATGTGATCCGCCAGTGCAACGGAATGAAAGAGCTGGAAGCGAAGTACCATCAGATGGAACAGGCGCTGGCTTCGCTGCAGGAAACTGTCGACGAGCTGAACCAGAATTTCGACGAGGAATTGAAAGAGCTGCTGGACATGGAATATCAGGACACGCTCAATCAATTCGAGGATTTCGAGGTGATGGTGCTGCTTTCCCATCCGTATGACAAAAACAACGCGATCCTGGAGCTGCATCCGGGCGCTGGCGGAACGGAAAGTCAGGACTGGGCGAGCATGCTTTACCGGATGTACTGCCGCTGGGCGGAACGGAAGGGCTACAAGGTCACCGTGCTGGACTATCAGGAAGGCGATGAAGCAGGCATCAAGTCCGCCAGTATCCTGATCGAAGGCGATATGGCGTATGGCTATCTGAAGGCGGAGAAGGGCGTGCACCGGCTGGTGCGGATTTCCCCGTTTGATTCCTCCGGACGCCGGCATACCTCATTTGCCTCGCTGGACGTCATGCCGCAGTTCTCCGACGAAATTGAAATCACGATTGATGAGAAAGATCTCGACGTCGTCACGATGCGGGCCAGCGGCGCCGGCGGCCAGCATATCAACAAGACCGACAGCGCCGTGCGGATGACGCATAAGCCGACCGGCATCGTTGTTTCCTGTCAGACTGAGCGCAGCCAGATCCAGAACCGCGAGCGCTGCATGAACATGTTGAAATCAAAACTGTATCAGCGCATGATCGAGGAACAGGAAGCCAAGCTGGCAGCGATCCGCGGCGAACAGAAAAACATCGAATGGGGATCGCAGATCCGCTCGTATGTCTTCTGTCCATACACGATGGTCAAGGATCATCGCACAGGCTATGAAATGGGCAGCGTGCAGAACGTCATGGACGGCGATCTGGACGGCTTCATCTTCAGTTACCTGAAAAGTCAGATTCAGTAAAACAAGCAGGCGTTTTCCGAAAGTCGGAGAGCGCTTGTTTTTTTGTGGCTTCGACGTTGATTTTCAATTCCGCTGGCACGCTTCTATTTGTTCGAATAATCTTTACTTCTGGCTTGGTTATCCTGATTTTATGTATTCTGTGACTTCGCGCATTTCGCCCGTTCCCAAAAAATCTGGGGATGGTATAATGAAGTTAAAGAAGAAAACCAGGGAGGGAAAATCATGAAGGGTTTACGAACAATTTTAGCCGCGCTGCTGGCATTATCCCTAGTGAGCGGATGCAGTCAGAAGGCAGAACCAACCAGGCCGGGGGAAGCGGCGGTGATCGCAGGGAAACTGAGCGATGGAACGAGGTATGAAGCGAGCGTGAAGCTGACAGGTTATCTCAATGCGGATCAGGTGCAGCAGCTGCGCAATTACGACCTGTATGTGGAAGAAGCGGTGGTCGGCGCAGTCGAGATGGAAGTCACGATGAATCAGCTGGAAGGCCGGGAGGTTTTAGATCTGACCCAGGTATGGGAAGCTTCTTTTCAGACAGAGGAAACAGAGGACGAACCCATTTACGAGTCTTGGGCCATCTATCCGGGAAACTGGTTTCAGGGAATAAAGCCAATGGCCCGCCAGGAAAGCAGCCGGGGTTGGATTTTGATCACGAAAGCAAGCGACCCCGTGCTGATGGGATTAGCGTACAAGGATCAAAAGGAAGCGCAGAAAGAAATCCAATTTCAAATACCGCAGCCCAACGATTCTGTTTTATCGGAGGATGCTGAATTGAAAATCGGCGAGTCCTTCCTGGCGGGAAAGGCAGAGCTGACGGTGGAAGAAATTAAGACGGTAAATTCGGTACTGATGTATCGCAGCGATTCCGGTATGAGTCTGGAAGATGGGGAACAAGGAATCAGTTTACGGCTTAAGGTCAAAAATGGAGAAGACTATGATCTTCATCTTCTGTTGTTCAGTTTGATTTATCATAACGAGGAAGTTGAAATCGGCGGCTATGATCTGTTTGCTGAGGAAGGGGAAACGGAGCTGGAAGTCTATGACTCATTCGATCCGGGAACAGAAAAAATCTTGCGTCTGCTCATTAAACTCGATGCTGACGCAGCTTCTTCAGGAAGGTTGAAGTTGGCGGTGAACGGCCATTGCTTTGGAATGGATTATACGGTGGGTGATGACTTGGACGCTTATCCGGTCTATCAGGAAGGCAATGTGATCGAAACAGCGCAAGATCGTCTGACGATCGAGAAAATCAGTACAGTAACCCGTCTGGACCCGCCGAATACCGCCGGCGATTATACCTACATGAAGGCGGATCCGGGTTCGCAGCTTTATGTGGCTGAGGGACTGTTTGAAAATCTTGGCTCTGAAACGGTCAAGGCGGAGGAACGCCTGGGGATACTGTGGCAGGAAAATTCCGAATTTGTATATGGCTGGATTATGATTCCGGAAGGAAATGATTTTTTACAAAGCAAAACATTAGAGCCTCAGACCCGGACAAAAGTTTGTTTCGTCTTGATGCTGAATGACGATCAGCTGCAGCGGAGGGATAAAATCCGAATCGGGGTCGGCGATGAGGTGATCAAAGGCTCCGCGTCGTAAGACACTCAATCAGAAAAGAGATTTCTTATCAGGAATCCTTTTCTTTTTGTTTGAAGAAGCGAAATTCCTGTTTTAATTTTGAAAAAGTGAATGAAAACGCTTGCGATTAGTGTTTGGGAAAAGTTGGGTTCGTGTTAGAATAAGATAAGAAGGACTCATGATCTTGGGCAGGAGGCACTTAAGATGAAAATATGTTCATTTGGCGAAACATTGATTGATTTTACTCCGGTAGGCGTCAGCGAAAACGGAAATATCATATTTGAACGCAATCCCGGCGGCGCGCCAGCGAACTTGGCGGCAGCGGCGGTGAAGCACGGCGTGCAAGCTTGCTTTGTCGGCGAGGTCGGCGACGATATCTTCGGTCAGTTTTTACAGGAAAAGCTGCGCAATCAAGGCGTCGATACGGAATACATGGTTGTCAATTCCCGTTATAAGACGACGTTGGCGTTTGTGCAGTTAGACGAGAAGGGGGAACGGTCGTTCTGCTTTTACCGCAATCCTGGCGCGGACACAATGATCGAAAGTCAGGCAGTAAATCTGCGCGCGATCGACGAGTGCGATCTGTTTCATTATGGTTCCGTGTCGATGACGCATAACCCGGCGCGGATCACAACGTTCGAATTAGTCAAATATGCCCAGCAGAAAGGCAAGATTTTGTCGTTCGACCCGAATCTGCGGATGCCGCTGTGGAACAGTGAGGAAGAAGCCCGGCATGAGATCCGGCATGGGCTGCAGTTCTGCGATATCCTCAAGGTTGCGGAAGACGAATTAATTTTTTTGACGGGCTGCGAAACGTTGGAAGAAGGCGCGCGGCAGCTCGCGAAGAAATACAAAACGCCGCTGATTTTAATCACCGAAGGAGAAAAAGGCAGTCATGCGCTGATCCACGGCTATTACATTAACGCCCCGACCTTCCCGGTCTCCGTCGTGGATACGACCGGGGCTGGCGATGGATTCTTAGGCTGTTTCCTGGCCAGTTTCTTAAAATCAGGGAAAACATTGGAACAGCTCAATGGCGATGATGTTTATCAGATGCTGCGGTTAGCGAATGCGGCCGGCGCGTTGTCGGTGACCCGAAAAGGCGGAATGCCCTCGTTAGTCACGACGGAAGAAGCGCAGGCTCTGCTCGATCAACATCCGGAGCGCTGACAATGGAAGCGGATGAATTTTTACGGCGGCTTCAACCTTTGAAAGCGGGCATGGAGACGGCTTACTTCCGCGTCTATCAGCCGTTTCACGTCCGGGAAGAAGACTTTGACGCGCTGCTGGCGCTGTTGGATGAACAAGCACAGAAGCGAACTTTAAATTTACAGAGAACCAATCGGCCAATGCCGTGGATTAAACAGGCGCCGGCAGGGATGCGGCTTATTTATTCAGATGTACAGACCCCGGCGCAGGTTCATGCGCGGGCACAGGAGCTAAAGGAGCTGGGCGTCGGCTGGGTGTTGTTCGGCGACGTGCCTTTTCCTCACACGGAATCCCTGCGGCAAACACTTCGGCAGAGGATCGATCTGTGGCATGAGGAAGGGCTGGCGGTCGGGCTGGATTTCGACGTCGCCAGCACCCCGGCAGAGGATCCGTGGGCGCTTCAGGCAATCCGCGGCGACAGTGTGATGCAGCAGCGGTACTGGATGATTTCCGATCCGAAGCTGGCGGCGCTGTTCAGTCCGTTTTCTAAAGAAAAAGAAAACGGCGACTTTTTGCGGCTGGATGAGATTGGACAATATGTATATCGTCATCCGCAAACCGGCGGCTGGCTGCTCGACTACAAGAATCCGCAGGTGCTTGCGGGCATGTTGGAACGTTTCTGTGAACTTGTCAGTTTCGGGGCGGATGTGATTGAGCTGAAACAACTGGATTCAATGTGGAAGGAATGCAAAGCTCAGCGCTTGTATCCGCAGGTTCCGGATTTGTTTGCGCTCTTCGCGGCGGCCGGAAAACTGGTGTGTCCGGATGTTCTGGTCATGGGTCACAGTGAAGCGGGGGCGAAGGATTTACAGATTCTTTCCCAACGGACGCCGGCGGGAACCGCTATCGTCGATCAGGGATTGATGATCAACGGTTGGAATTCTCTGGCGACGCGCGATACGAAAATGCTGCAGGGCGATCTTGTTTTCCACGCCTTGAATTCGTCAGCGATCGCGGTTCATCCGGTGGGCGAAGATCAGGGGGTAGTTTGGAATTTTAATGAGGAAGCGGCGCGGATGCGGGGCTGGGATCCGGACTGTCACCGGCAGTTTCTGAGGGATTTTTATACAGGACAGGCGCTGGGCAGTTTTGCCGAAGGGGAAAGCGATCGGGAAAGCGGACGGTGTTATGGAACGCTGGCCAGCTGGGCTGGCTGCGGCCGGGCTTTGGACGGACATGAGCCTTATGAGTTGGAAAACAGCTGTCGGCGGATTTTACTGCTGCTGGGACTGAACCTGGCTTTGCGGGGGATGCCGCTGCTTCAGGATGGGGATGAACTTGGCGCGCTCAACGACGCCAGTTTCCGACTGGATCCGGAAAAGGAAGGCGACCGCCGCTGGCTGCAAAGACCGGTTTATGTGGAAGACAAAGCCCGGCGGCGTTATCAGCCGCTGACTGTGGAATACCGGATTTTCCAAAGCCTGAAAGCCATGCTGCAAGTCCGGGCGGCGGACCCGGATTGGAATGAAGGTCGGGAACAGATTGGGAATGTTGGCAACGACGCAGTGTTGGCGTTCGTTCGTGCCGCTGAACAGCGTCGGCTGTTGTTTTTATTCAACTTTACAGAATCGCCGCAATACTGTGCGCTTACTTCCTTATTTAATAAGGAGGAACAGGCGCGGGAATTGCTGACGGGCCGAAGAATCCGCGGCAGTCAGGAGAGCTTGGACCTGAAGGCTTACGAATTTCTGTGGCTGATCGTCGAAGCCTGAGAAATTAAATCTTATTTAAAAGATAACCTCTTTTCCAGTTTAAAAAATGAAAAGAGGCTACTAGAGACTACCGAAAGAGTCCCCTGAACAATCACAAAGACAGTTGTAAATTGATACAACTGTCTTTTTTCATATCTTTAAAAATGTAAGAATTGTAGCCTCAATCCGTTCAAAAATATAGTATATTTCCATGAGTGAACTGCGGAATTAAAAGGGTCTTATTGAAAAATTCAGGACAGCCTGAAGGCATAATCTTGCCCTTAATTCTCGTAGAATGAAATGATCATGCATCCAGGAGTGACAAGGAATTTCGATACAGCATTGCTGAACTTAAACCACCTCTTTACGCTGCTTTTTCGCAGCTCTACAGCAAGCTGAGCATCTTCTGTTACGCCTGTAATCCAAATCAGGTCTATAAGGAGATGCCAGAGATGAAAAGCAGTCGGATTGAGAGGATCGAATAGAAGTTGATGGAAAAGATTTCAACGGAATAATGAGGGATAGCCGAGAAGATGAAATACGCTTCGTAATCTCTTTCTTTCGTTTTTTTCTTAAATTTCTGTTTTTCAAAAAGAATAACTCTTCGCAGAAATGCAAAAAAGCAGGCAATACTTTCATAAACAATATTCCTGCTTTTATCACTCCTGCAATTTATGTCGGATCCTGCTTTATTTTTATGCGAAATCTCTGTTTGTCATCTCTTCTTCATTCCAAGATTAGCCGGAAGAATTGCTTTAATGAGTACCCAGCTGTTTGAGATGCTCCGCCAGATCCTGATAAATCTGATCGAGCATGCCCGGATCGGCATGATGCGGCAGATAAACCATATTCAGTTCCCGCTTCAGGACAAAATCATTCACCGGGATTTCAACTAACGTGCCCTCAAGCAGTTCCGGATGGATGATATCCGCGTGCAAAAAACCGATGCCGCAGCCGTTTTTGATCAATGTCTTCATGACGTTCATGCTTCCGCACTGCACTAAACCGGCGAAGCTTTCGTAAGAAAGATTGTGTTCTGCCAGACCGGTCGGCAGGATTCCGCGCATCCGCGATTCCTTCTGCCGCACAACTAACGGATAATCGATCAGGTCGTTCAGCATGACGTCTTTCTTCTGCGTCAGCGGATGGCCGACCGGGACAACCAGCCCCATGTGCGTCATCTTGATCAGCCGGCTTTCATACACCGCTTTGTCGAAGAAGCCCTCGACTAACGCGAAATCGATCTCGCCCTGATCGAGCGCTTCCAGACAGGCCGTCGTCCCTGAGATTCGCATGCACAGCTCGGTATTGGGATTCTCCCTCATCCAACGGCAGACTAACGGCGGCATGATGTACTCGCCGAAGGTGAAGGTGCAGTCAAACCGAAGCAGACGCCGGTGCTCCTGTTCCTGCCGCAGCCGTTCGATGATGTCCTGACTTTGCACCTCCAACGCTAAAACCTGCTGATAAAACCGCTGCCCCATTTCCGTCAGCTGCAGCCGCCGATTATAATATTCAAACAGCTTGATGTTGTAGGTTTGCTCCAGGTAGCGGATATGCTGCGACACAGCCGGCTGGCTCATGTGCAGCTGCTGGGCTGTTTTCGTGTAATTCAGCGTCTTGCTGAGAAGCAGAAAGGTTTTTAAGCGATAATCCAGCATGCTATCCCCTCGATTCTGATCTTATTATACCATAAGACGAATTTATGAATAACGAAATCTTACTTATCCATAAGAATCATGAATAGACAACAGCGGCGAAGATGAGTACACTATATTTAAGGGCAGACGTCAACCTGCTCGCATTCGTTAACAACAGGAGGATACCATGAAAAAAATAATGAAATTCACGCTGGGCTTACTGCTGCTGATGCTGCCGGTCACCGGCTGCAGCGCTTCCTCACAGACTTCATCAGGAAGCTCTAACCCGGTTACGCTGCGCATTGGGACGTGGAATATCGCCGCGAAGAATCATCCCGATACCCAGGCGATGGCTGAACTCTTTGCCCGGCATCATCTGGACGCCGTCGGCATTCAGGAAGTTGACGTGCTCAACGACCGCAATCCGGTGGATATGGTCCAGAGCTTTGTAAATGAGGATTATCCCTATGCTCATTTTGCCAAAGGCCGCGATTTCGCTAACGGCGCATTCGGGGTCGGCATTCTTTCCCGCTATGAACCGCAGGCCGTCAGCTCGATCCCGTTAGAAAGCACCGGCAGCCGGGCGACCAAGACGCTGGAGCGCGTCGTCATTGATAAGGACGGCGTTCAGATCGCCTTATACAACACCCATTTAAGCTGGGAAAACCTGGATTTGCGTCGCCGTCAGATCGCGCAGGTGATCGAGCGGGTGAATGCGGATCCGATAGAATATAAAATCATCACCGCGGATTTTAATACCGATCAGCACGCTTACGAATATTCGATGTTTCTGGATAATTTCAATCTTGCCAACGGGTATAACGGAATGTGGTACGATACCTACCGCGAAGGCGACGATCCGTCGATGCAGGTGCTGACAATCGACAATGTATTGTGCACGAAGAATATGCGGATTACGGATATCCAGCGGGTGGAGAGTGAATTGTCCGATCATGATTTGTTTTACGCTGAATTTGAATTGTTAGGCGAAGTGGAAGGCACGGCCAATTCGGGCAACCGGGCCTTAGGTCAGAGCGTCGTGGTTTCTTCTGTCAACGAAGAATGTTCACCGTATCTTTTAGTCGATTATGACAGAAAGACGCCGTGGGTTTCTGACGTTGCGGAGGCGCAGACGATTACGATTGAGCTGAACGAGGTGATCACCGTGGAACAAATCAACGTTCTGTGGGGCGCGGTCCGTGCGGGAGACTATGCGGTGTCCGGATCGGTCGATGGGGAAACCTTTGAACCAATCGCTGCCGTTGAAAAAGTGACGGACAGCGATGCGATTTCCGCTGAAAAGCAGGAAGTGAAGTTTGTGCGCCTGGACTTGTCAGGCAAGCAGGCTGCGGATCAAGGTTATGAAATCACGGAAATTGAGATCTTTGGCGATCCGGTCCGAAGATCGGCGGATCCCGCTGATTTGTTGGCGAACGGCAGCTTTGAGGAAGCCGGCGATGTGTTGCCGTCAGGATGGCGTCTGAAGGAAGATCAGCCGGGTTCTGCGGCGCTGACAGCTGCGGTCGATACGCAGACTCAGACAGAAGGCAGTCAGTCGCTGGCGCTGAGAGCAGCGGGAACCGACGCTTCTGCCGCCGTGGTGCTCAGCACAGAGCTGGAATTAAAGCCGAATACCACCTATCAACTGGTTTTCCATCATAAAGCAGCCGGCTTGAACAGCGACAGCTTCGGTCTGGAAATGACGCAGAAAACGGCGGCGGGCGAGATCATCCCGACGCATCAGGTCCAGCTGAACGATAATCTGTGCATGAGCGAAGACTGGGCGGTTTACCGCTATGATTTTGTTACGGCGTATTCTGCCTCGACGCTGGAGCTGGGCTTTAAGCTGGGCGGCGCTGAAGGCACACTGTGGCTGGATGACGTGCAGATCCGGGAAGTGACGCCGGTTCAGAACTTGTTTCTCAGCGCGGAAAAGAGCGGACTGAAGCCGGGAGAAACGACCCGTGTCACCTGCGAAGTTGTGCCGGAATCCGCGGATGATGTCCCGCTGCATTGGTTTTCCAGCGACGAGAGCGTGGCGGTCGTGGATGAGCAGGGTGTCGTGACGGCGATTCAGCCGGGTAAAGCTTATATCGGTGTGCGCGGCGACAGCGAACTGAATGTGGAGTCTTCCTTGTTGATGAGTGTGGAAGAATAAAATATTAGTGTTTGAATAATGCTGGACTCTCGAATTTTATATTTGGAGGTTCAGCTTTTTTTTGTAGTCTTTTAAAATTTATGTTATAAATAGAATTATAAGATAACTTGAAAGAGAAGGAGATAAAAACGTGATCAAAGCAGCGATAGTCGACGACGATCTGGAATTTCTGGAAGTCATGGCCCATGAGCTTGAGAAAACGATGGTATTCACCGAAATTAAAACATCCAACGATCCTCAACAGTTTCTCGCCAAGCTTAATCAGGATTCTCCAGATGTTTTATTTTTAGATATTGAAATGCCAAATGTGAATGGTTTCTTCGTCGCCAAAGTCTGCCGGGAATTATCTCAGCCGCCGATAATTGTTTATGTTACGGCTGAGGAACAGTACATGGCTGAAGCCTTTGGCTCGCATATCGTCGGATTTCTGATAAAATCAAAGCTGAAAACTCAATTACCAAGACTTATTGAGAAAATTCGTGAAGAAGCGGCTTATTATCAGGTCAGCGTTGAAACTGAAATGGGCCGGCTCATGATCAGGCAGGATCAGATTCTTTATCTCAGTTGTTTCAATCGAAGCATCACGCTCTATTTGAAAAGTGGAACAATGGTAAAATTGAAAGGCCGCGTTTTAAACGAAGCTGTGAAAGCCCTGGCCATGGATGAAATTTTGGTCCAGATTAATCGCTCTGAAGTAGTTAATTTGATGAATGTGGAAAAGATTAGAGATAATTCCGTTTATCTCTGCGGATTAAACCGGCCGCTGCTTGCCAGTAAGTATCAGAAGTCAGAGGTACTCCGGCGTTTCTCTGACTTTAAGGTGAGAACATGATTCGCGCCGCCATTGAATTCAGTTTCTGTCTGCTGGAAATGATCAGCGTGACGCTGCTCGTTCAGAAGTTTTTTGTTCTGCGCAGGCAGGGGTTTGTCGTTGTACTGTCCATTCTGGGATTTGCGCTTATCGAATATTCGATGGAGTTCTGGACGGTGGATCCGGCGCTGTTGATTCCGTTTATGCTTATGAATATGATGGTGATGATCCGCTTCTTTTTTCCCGGCAAAACAAGAACGCTCATTGCGATTATTTTGGTGTTTTACATCGTTGAAGGAATTCTGTCTGCCGTCTCTATTCAGTTTTTGACCTTGACAGCGAAGGTTTCCGCAGCGGAGCTGATGCAGGAAAGCTGGCTGCGGACGCTTGGCGGCTACTTTAATAAGTTCGCGGTTCTGATTCCCATTTTGTTTATGAAGCGAAAGCCGGAATTGCCGCAGGACGAAGGTTTTGACTGGAGTTTCAGATGTTGCGCGTTTCTGTTATTCCTCTGTGTTTATATCAATTATCAGATCTGCGGCATCTTCAGCGATGACCGCATCCGTATTCTATCCTTGTTGATCAGCGCGGTCTTATTCGGCTGTTTCGTTTTGATGACATGGATGTTCCAGCAGTATTATCGCGTCGCTGAAAGTAAGAAACGGCTTGAGCTCGAGCATAACTGCAATACCCTGAAGGAAAACTGGCTTGCGGAAACGCTTGAAAATCAGGAAAAATTCCGGAAACAACGGCATGATCTGAAGCATCTGTTAGGAATGCTTGAATATTATTTAAAAGAGCAGCGGAATCTGGAAGCGCTCGCTTATGTCAGAAGTACCATGAAAGTCGTCGAGACAATTTCGAAGAAGGAGCATACTGGAGATCCGATTATCGACAGTCTTTTGAACCGGACGATGGAAAACGAACCAGAAGTTCAGTTTCATTTGGAAACGGGTCATATCCAATGGCCGTTAGAAGAATGGAGCACTTGTCTTTTAATCTCCAATCTGCTTAGCAACGCTGTGGAGGCAGCCAGGCAATCACCACAAAAGGAGATTGAGTTCTATTTGAAGGAAGATGATTCTGTAATTTATCTGACCTTGATCAATTCAGTCATGCCCGGCCGGCGAGTCAATCTGAATCGAAGCTCGAAACCGGACTTTAAAGAACACGGGTATGGTATTCAAAGTATTCGCTCGATTGTAAATCAAGCCCGGGGCGAACTTGATCTTCATCAGAATGGAGATCGTTTTGAGGTCCGGATTTTATTGCCGAAGGAGGAAAATCATGCGTAACTGTTCTTTGCGGTTAGCCCGCCGGCTGAACGCTCATTTAACCGAACCGGTTAATGAGAACGAACTGCGATTTGGAATCGAGAATTTGCTGATTCAGATGATATTAGTTCTTTGCATGAGTCTGATCGCAGCCCTGTTCCATGTCTTCGGACCGATGCTTCTGTTTATGCTGAGCTTAGTGGGTGTCCGCTCGTTCACCGGCGGAATTCATTTGCGTCAATTTCACCAATGTGTAATCCTGACCAACATCCTTTGTTTTGGCAGTCTTGCCCTCTGCGCTTATTTTACAACCCCTGTTTTCTACGGGCTGCTTGAAGGTCTGGCCGTACTTGCCATTTGGCGCTGGGCTCCGGATATGCGGTATAAGCGGCGTAAAACCGAACAAGATCGCCGCCGCGCCCGAAATATCAGCCGGATTCTATCCACTGCCTTAGCACTGCTTTCTCTTTTTGAAATGGGAATGATTAACCAGGGACCGGGCCGGATTCTGGCCTGTTCCCTGACGGCCACCGCGGTTTCGTTAGCCTTGGCTCAGCGGACAGCTTCTTGAAAAGATTCGTTTTCAGGAAGCTGTTTTTTTTATAAATTATCAGTAAAGAAAGCGATTGGCTGCCTGAACTGTCTATTCGCTCCCAAAAACAGCCTATTGGCTCCCAAACGGCAGACATTTTTAAAAAATTCCCTATAATGAAATTATCAATGTCGAAGAAAGGGGGAAAGGGGAATGAAGCAGCGTTTCTGGAAAATGGCAGCGGCGCTTGTGCTGGCTGTCGGCGCGCTCAGCCGTTTGACGATTTCACAATGGGGCTGGTATCAGCCGGAAGAAGACTGACTTGGCAGTTTACAACATCAGGGGGAAAAGAACAGGGAAATGTTCGCCGACGTGATGAAGGAAGGTTGACTGAGCGTTGACGATAAGATAATTCATTTCTCCTTTTGCCTATGATAGCTCATAGGCGTTTTTAGTATGCACTTCAGGAGGTCTTTATGCAGGGAAAACGAATATTCATTCTGATTTTGATTCTCGGTCTGCTGGGCGGCTGTCAGCCTCAAGCGCAGAAGAGCGCGGAGCAGCAGTTTTTGCAAACGCTGCAGCGGGGACAGGCAGAGCTCGCGTCTTTATTTGAAAACGGCCAGCCTCAATCTTCCGCATGGCTGCAGCAGCTCGGCGACCTGGGCGGGCAGTGGAGCCGGATCCAGGAATCGTATAACGGAAGCGACGAAGAGGTCGCGGCGTTAGCGCAGGCCTATGAAACGATGGGTGAAAGGGTTTGTGTTATCGCGGAAGCTTTGAAGAATCAGGAATCAGAGAAAGCGATTGAAGAATTGGAAAACTTAAAGTCCGAAGCAAGAAAGAATGGGGAAAAAGTCAATGAAATCGTTAAGCGGTGGAATTAAGAAACTCATGATCTGCTTGTTCAGCTTTTGTATGCTGGTGCAGAATACCGACAGCATCCGGGCGGTGAATGAGCGGCGAATTGTTGAAAAGTACAACCAGACAGGTCCGTATTACAATGTGGATATCACGGAGAATGATCCGGTCAACAATGAGGAGTCGGAAGAACAGCCATCCCAACCGGAAACGACGCTGGATGGAGAACCGCAGCCTTCGTCAAGTCCGCAAGTTACGGCCGAACCGGAGCCGACGCCGGAAATCACAGCTGAGCCGACGGTTCAGCCTACCGTTGAACCGGCTCCGGAGCCAACTGCGGAACCCACGGTCGTTCCGACGATGACGCCGCAGCCGACGATGACGCCTGCCGTCACGCCGTCTGCCGCACCGACGGTCACGCCCTCTGCCAGCGCCGCGCCGCTGGAATTTACGCAGACGGAAACCAATCCCGCCGATCCGCAGCCAGAGGATTTTGCGGATCCGGAAATTGTGGATGAAAGAACCGTTATTTATACCAACAAGGAAGACCAGAATCTGAAGAAAATGGTGATGGGCGTCATTCGCAATTATAAAACGGAAGACGGCTTTGCCCCGATTGATACCCAGCTGACGCCGGCGGTCAATCTGCTTTCAGAGGAAGGCCGCGATGTTTTCGTGCAGAACACGGCGAACGTTGTCCGCAGCTATTATCCAGCGGATTCTCAAACCGGCGTTGTCTTGGAAAAAGACGATGTCCGCGTCACCGTGATTCCGCAGCTGAAGCAAATCGGTGAACCAAGCGCAGAGGGCGCCCAGCTGATCTATCCGATGGAGCATCAGATCAATCTGCGGTATACGGTGATGCCGGCCTGGGTCGAGGAGGAGCTTGTTCTGTATGAAAAGCCGCAGACCGCTTCTTTTACCAGTCGGATCACGGTGGAAAACGGCGCCGTCCGACCGGGCGACGAACACGGGGTAATCGTCGTGGATCAAAACGGGCAGCTTGCCTTACTGATCCGCGCGCCGAAAGCCAAAGACGCCGCCGACAACGAAACGGAAGTCCGCGTCGCGCTGAATGGCGATCAGATCGAATACAGCGTAGATGAGAGCTGGCTGATGAGCGACGACCGCGTCTATCCGGTCGTCATCGACCCCAACTATTTCGGCTATGCGCACAACGGCACGGACGTCAGCGTATCGCAAAGCCGACCGACCAAGACGCTCGGCAATCCGAATATGGAAGCCGATAACTGGGTGTTGAAAAACTACGACGACGCATTCCTGTTTATCGGCAATCATCCGCGTTATTCCCATGCTTTCAGCTTCTATAAGATTAACGATGACCGGATGAACGAAGTGCTCAAAGGCAAATACATCAAAAAAGCGACGTTGAACATCATTCAGGGAAAAACCAAACCGGGCACGACGAATGAGTTGCTCGCCTGCAGCATTCCGGGTACTTACGATATTACAAAAGCGACATATCTGAACATGCCGACCAATTACGACTGCTTTACCAGCGACTGGACCTGGGAAGGCTTCTGGCTGCATACGCTGGATATTACGCCGTATGTCAAGGATGTCGCGGAAAACAACAAGCCGAATAACGGCGTGCTGCTGACGCTGAAGGATCCGGATTCCAGTTATCTGGAAATGTATGCGTCGGAATACTATTACATCACCGGTACCGGAGAAAACACGCCGTATGTCGAAGCGGAATACTATGACAGTCCGGACATCACCATGACCGACGTCAACCAGTTTACCTGGAATGTCCGGCCTTTCGTCAAGTACGATTTCAAAGAAGGTCTGGCGTATCTGGTTGCCGTGGGTTTCGACGGAACCGCGCCTTACCATGCCCAGACAACCGTCACGATCAAAGACGGGGAAACTGTGAAATTCACCGAAACGATGGAAGCGGTGGATAACTTTTACCGTTACCCGGAATATCCGGAAATTGAAAAAGCTCAGAGCTACAACGAAACGAAGGTCAGCAATTACCAAACCGGGAAGTTCTTTGACAGCTTTGAGCCGGGAAAATTATATACCGTGCAGTTCCAGTCGGTGAAGGGAACGCAGAAAAGCACGGTGAAAGAAACCTATTTCAGAACCTATGAGGTCAAGGGGTTTGATTTAGTCAGTTCGATCGCCTCATTCTACGGCATCACCAAGGAAACACTGATGCAGGATAACAATCTGCAGGATGAGCTGGTCACCCAGGGCAATATCCTGTTTATCCGCGAACCGCAGAAAAACAAAGACGTTGATTATGTGGAAGAGGATTTATCGACAGATCAGAAAAAGCAGGTGGACGCGGCGCTGCGCGGACGGGATGTGCAGTGCGAATTCGGTTTTGAGCCGATCAACCTGAACACCGGCAACTTCATTCTGGAAAGTCAGGATTTCGCAATGAACGTCCTGGAGGAAAGCTTTACTTTCTCCCGGGCCTACAACAGCAGCGCGGCCGGCGTCTTCGGTATTTTCGGCATGGGCTGGGCGTTCAGCGGACTTTCCCGGATTTCCAGTGATGATCAAGGCGCCACAGTCATTTTAGAAGACGGTACCAAGTATTATTTTGCCAAGCAGAGCGACGGCACGTTTGTCAATAACCTGACGACGGTCTTTAAGCTGACATGGGATACCGATCATTTCGTTTTGAAAAATCAAGACACGACCTGGGTTTACAATGAACAGGGATTTGTGACGAAGAACCTGGACAAGCAGGGCCGCGAAACAACCTATACCTACAAACAGGGCTTGCCGGATACGATTACATTAAAAGACGGCAAAACGATAACCTTCCATTACAATGCCGAGAATCTGGTTGACGAGATCCGGCTGGGAGAAAAGGATAAGGTCAGCTATGGCTACGACACGAATCTGAATCTGATCTCTTTTACCGATCAGACCGGCGCGGTGATCGAGTATGCCTATGACGCCGATCATAACATGACCTCGTGGAAGAATCAGAACGAAGCGCTGGTCATCACCAATACGTATGACGCCAATCACCGCGTAACCAAGCAGGTTGACGGCGAAGGCAATGTCATGACGCTGGAATATCTGGAAGGCCGCACGAAAACCACGGATGCCAAAGGTAATGTGGAAACCACCTGGTTTGACGCCAAGGGTCAGACCACCAAGGTGGAATACGCGGATAACCGCCAGGTATTAAAGACCTTTGTGAATGGTTTGTTAACCGAAGAAACACTGGAAAACGGCATTCGCTGGAGCTATACTTACGACCAGAACGGCAATCAGCTGACAGCGGCGCGCAGCGATGGTTTTAAGGAAACCCGGACGTATGACGCGAATAACAACCTGCTGACAAAGTCGAATACTGCCGGACAGAGCGAAGCCTGGACCTATGATGCCCGCAGCAACAAGACCAGTCATACCGATGCGTTGGGGCAGACCACAACCTACGCTTATAACGAACTCAACCAGATGATCAGCGAAACCGATCCGCTCAAGCATACGACGACTTATGAATATAACGAACAGGGCCGGGTAAGCAAGGTCACCTATCCGGATGGTACATTTTATACTTATACGTATAATGCGGCCGGATATCTGTTGACCGCGACAGATCAGGATAACCGGAAAACGACGCATGTGCTGAACGCACGTAATGAAATCGTGCAGATCATCAATCCGGACGGCGGCACAAAATCGTTTACCTATGACGCCGCGGGTAACAAGCTGTCGGAAAGCAATTTTAACGGCAACGTCACAGTCTACGAATATGATCTGTACGGCAACGTCGTAAAAATGACCGATCCGCTGGGTAACGTCACAACTTATACTTATGATTCAAACCAGAATCTGATCAAGACGACTTATCCGGACGGTGCGGAGACGACCCGCACGGTGGACAGCCGCGGCCGCACAGTTTCCCAGACGGCCAACGGACTGACGAGTACCTATACGTACAATCAGTACGGCGTCGCAACGGAAACCAATGCACACGATCAGACGAAAACCTTCACTTATGACGCGCTGGGCAACATTGTAAAAACAAAGGACTTCGACGGTCTGGAAACCACATCCACTTATGATGTCCTGGGCCGGGTTCTGACGACGACTGACAAAGCCGGCAACGTGACCACGTATGCCTATGACGCGAAGGGACAACGGACCAGTCAGACAACCTCGCGGCAGAAAATCATCTATGAATATGACGCGCTCGGTCATGAAATCAAACAGACGCTGACCAGCGACAATCAGGTCAAGGTTACGGAAAAGGGCTATGATGGCATGGGCCATCTGATCAGCGTGAAGGATCCGCTAGGCCATACGACGACGTATACGTATTCCAAGGGCTTAAAAACAAAAATGACCGATGCCCTGGGGCAGGAAACGATTTACGCGTATGACGCTCTGGGCCGGGTTATCAGTGAAACCAGCGCGGATAAGAAGGTTCGTCGTTGGAGCTATGATCACGAAGGCAATATCCTCAGCGCCACAGATACCAACGGCCAGACGACAACTTTCGTTTACAATGGCAATCAACAGCTGATCGAACAAAAGGATGCTTTGAACAATCGGACGACGACCACTGTCGACAGCCGCGGCCGCACAATCTTAACGACAACGCCGCTTGGCAATAAAACCGGTTTCCAGTATGATATCCACGGCCGTTTGACGCAGAAGACGCGCAATGGCAAGGTCGTTGAAAGCTATGTCTACGATCAGTTTGGAAATCTGACGTCTCAGACCGTCCAGGGCTTAACGACGACGTTTGTTTACGACGCTTACGACCAGCTGATCAAAACGACCGAGCCGACCGGTCTGGTCACGGAAAATGTGCTGGATGAGCGGCATCGTTTGACGCAGGTGAAAGTGAACGGCGAAATCAATCACACTTATACCTATGACACCTACGATCAGGTGATTTCGGAAACGGACGCTTACGGCAGTACGACAACCTATAAAATCAACGCCGACGGCCGGATTCTTCAGAAAACGGGTCACGGGATAACGACGGATTATACTTATGACGCCAACGGCAACTGCCTGAGTCAGACAGACAGTCTGAAAAATACCAAAGTATTTGCCTATGACGCACTGAACCGCCTGACAAGCGAGACGATCAACGGCGCAGAAATTCTCTACGTTTATGATCTGCGCGGTCATGTCACCCAGCTGACCGACCGCAACGGCAATGTAACCGCAACAACTTATGACGGAGAAGGCAATCTGTTGTCAACGACCGCCAACGGCCATACGACACAGTCCGTTTACGATGCGGTAAATCAGAAAATTACGGAAAAGGTCGATAACCAGACGATCCGGCAATGGGCCTACGACGCTGACGGCCGGCTGATCAAGGAAACCGACGGACTGGGCGGCGTCACGCAGACGGTTTATAACCCGGCAGGTCTGGTTTCCAAGACGGTTGATCCGATGGGCTACGCGACGGAATATACTTATGACGAGCATGATAATCTGACCCTCAGCAAAGACGCCAAAGGAAATACGATCCAGCGGCAGTACAACGCGCTGAATCAATGTGTGAAGGAAACATCGAAAATCGGCGGCGTCACAGCTTATGAATACGATCTTTTCGGCAATGTCAGGAAAACGACCTATCCGGACGGCGGCGTGGAAACGTTCACCTACAACGCCAAAAATCAAAAGGTCAGTGAAACGAAGACCAACGGCTCGGTTTGGAAATATTCGTATAATGCTTACAATCAGCTGCTGAAAACGTGGCAGGATGATGTTCTGATTGAAGAAAACGTTTACGACGCGATCGGCAATAAGATTGAATTCTATGACGCGCTGCGCAACAAGACGAGCTGGCAGTATGATAAGACCGGCCGCGTCATCCTGCAGAAGAACGCGCTGAACCAGACGCAGACCTACACCTACGACGAAGAAGACCGGATGCTGAGCAAGACGGATGAAGCCGGGATTACGACGGTCTATACCTATGACGCGGCTGACAACGTCCTGAGCGAAAAGGTCAATAACGCGAAGACAACGCGCTGGACGTATGACGCCTTTAATCAGGTGCTCAGCGAAACCGATCCGACGGGCAGCACAACCCGGTACGAATATGATCTGAACCAGCGCCGGATTAAGACGATTGACGCGCTGGATCATGTTCAAACGGTGGAATACAATGCCGCCGGTTATGAAATTGCAGCGGTGGACGCCAACGGCAAGCGTTATGAAAAGGTTTACGATGAAGTCTACAACCTGATTCAGGAAAAAGATCCGCTGAAGCATATCGTTACCTATACTTACGATGCGGCAGGAAACATGACTTCCGTTCAGGACGCCCGCGGCTTTAAGATCAATTATACGTTGAACAAGATGGGCAAGGTCACGCGGCGGTATTATGATCAGACGGAAGTGCTGTACGTCTACAATACTTCTGGCGAACTGATCAAAGCGACGGATGAAGATAAGAAGTCGGAAGAATATACGTATGATAAAAACGGAAATCTGTTAACCTTGAAGCAGAAAGACGGAACGGTCATTACCTATACTTACGACGCTAATCAGAATCTGCTTTCCAAGCCGGATGCCGCATTTACCTATGACGCGCTCAACCGGGTTATCACGATGAACGATGATCAGGGCAAGACCGAATATACCTATGACGCGGCAGGCAACACCACACAGGTTGTCCGGGACGCCAAAACGATCAAGTATGAATATGACGCCTATGGCAACC
>NZ_JADNPO010000034.1:0-34038 GCF_015558105.1 Holdemania sp. 1001095H_141210_F2 | reverse complement strand
ATCCGTACGTACGGTGCAATGGGAGGGGCGAAATTTATTTTCCCTCTACCCTATTTCTTAAATATGCTGGAAAATTTTACCTTTGGCGTATAATTGCGTTTTGTATAGGGTTTTATATAGAATTGAAAAAGGAGGAAAGATCATGACATGCCAAATCTATGGCTACGTACGCGTATCGACAAAGGATCAAAACGAAGACCGGCAGATGATTGCGATGTTGGAGTTCCCGGTACCTGAGAAAAACATCGTCGTTGAAAAGCAGAGCGGAAAAGATTTCAACCGGCCACGTTACCGGCGGCTTATCCGCAAGATGAAAAAAGGCGATCTGCTTGTGATTAAAAGTATCGACCGCCTGGGCCGCAACTATGAAGAAATTATCCAGCAGTGGCGGTATCTGACCAAGGAAAAAGGGATTGATATCGTCGTTCTGGATATGGCGCTGCTGGACACCCGGGAGGGAAAAGACCTGACCGGCACCTTGATCGCCGATCTGGTGCTGCAGCTGCTGAGCTATGTCGCGCAGACGGAGCGTGAGAATATCCGCCAGCGGCAGAAAGAAGGCATTCAAGCCGCGAAGCGCAAAGGCGTCCAATTCGGAAGACCCAAAATTCCAGTTCCCGATCAATTTACCGAGCTCAAGCAACAGTGGAAAAACAACGAAATTTCATCACGGCAGGCCGCTTCCCAGCTTGGCGTTTCGCACGAAACCTTTCTGCGGTGGTGCAAGCGTCAGGCTTAGTTTTCAGCCTGCCATCTAAAAAAGTAGACTTTTTATTACTGATCATTCCATCCCGAAACAGCCTGAAAATCAGCTGGTTTCACTTGTAAATTTATTATATTCTGAATGTCACAAAAAGTCTGATTTAATTGACAAAAGGGGGGCAGAAAACAATGCCGAAACCAAGTTTACTAGAGCTTCTGGCAAATCAATGCGAGTGTCCTTATCTGTCCGATCTGCATACGCAGCCCTATCATTACCCATTGAGGAATGTTGTTCTTCAGCTTGCCGCAGACAATTACAGCGATCAGGAATGGCGCGATAGCTTTGCGTATATTCTGGGACGGAAACCTCGCGCCCAAACGGCGGAAGAAATCAAACAGGAGCTGATTCAGACGATCGGCGAAAAAAAATAGAGATCCGGGTGTCCGGATCTTATTGCGTTTTTAAAGCAGATTTTCAAGTTTATCAGCACATAGCGGAAAAGGCAGGATCGGCTGCGGATCTTTATCCGGAGTGCGCAGCGTTTTTCCCCATTCCACCACGTCATACCAGCTGCCGAGCTTGTATCCGGCTTGTTTTAGACAGCCCATCGGTTGAAAACCGGCTTTTTGATGCAGATGCTCGCTGGCGGGATTGGGGCAGGTGACGACGGAAACCAGAGTGTAGTAGCCCTGAATTCGGGCCAGCTGCTCCAGTTTACTCAACAGCTGCGTCCCCAAACCCCGGCCGCGCTGATCCGCCCGCAGATAAATTGAAACTTCAGTCCACCATTGATAGGCGGCACGTGTCCGGAATGGATGATAATAGCCATAGCCAAGGATCGTCTGATTTTCATCGGTCATTACGATCCAGGGATTCAGCGCCGTCACTTCCGCAATCCGTCGACGAAACTCCTCGGCATCCGGCGCTTCTGTTTCAAAGGTGATCGCCGTTTCTTCAATATATGGCCGATATATATCTGCGAGCGATTGTGCATCCTCCATCTTTGCCCAGCGAAAATAAAATGTCATTTTCATTCCCCCAATGTTTCAGATTTTGGTCTTATTATAAGCTATAAGTTGGAAACCGTAAATGCAGGCGTTAAACTTAATTATGAATTATTCATGAAGTCGATGCAACACGGCTTTTGCGGCTTTTCGGAACATGTTAAAATAGAAACAAATAAGGAATTGCCGATTTGAGGTGAAAGTATGAAAGAAAGGGGTTTTTTACGGAATTATCCATTAATAAGTTTAGACATTGCTTTATTTATCTTTGTTTTGTTGGACTTATTATTAATACCTTTAGGAATTGGTAAAATTATCAGAGCAAATTGGTTGCCAGCTCTTGCTCTTTTGGTTTTTCAATACTTCTGTCTGAGTGATTATAGAATAAAAAGATGGAAAGGCATGGTTATTTTAACTGTTGATTTCCTTCTGGGAGGTTTATTTCTCAATATCTTTCCTGATCAAATCTTAGGAGGGCCCATGCTTGCCAGCGGTCTGGGTGTTGTTGTCTTTGCTGGAATTGAAAAAATATTTCCGTTCAAGAAAAATCAGCGCGAAAAGCTTTTATGCTTTGTCAATTTGTTTACTTTAGTTTATTTTCTCTTCTTTCCTTCCATACACGGAATTAAAAGTATATGTGAAGTTACTCAACAACTAAAAAATCAAAGGCAATCTGAAGTCCGCTTTGTAAATACAGTCAATTATACAAAAGCAGAAGTTTTCTTTGAGGATGAAATCAGTGAATTGACTTCGAAGGAACGAGTCCTTAATTACTATGGTTTTATCACCTTTGAAAATGGTAAGAATATTGGATTGATTGTTAGTCCCCATACCGGTGAAATTATTGTGGAGAAAGCTTTGAAAGAAAGTCCGGAAATTATGTTTTTAATGCTAAAATAAGTAAAAACGAGATGGGGGATATAAAATGAAAGGAAAAGAATGGAAGAAGTACATTCTGATAGTTCTTATTATTTTGTTGTATGTTTTGGAATTAGGTCTTTTATGGAATTATTCTCATCGTATGTATAAAGAAATTATTGAATTTAATTCGATTTTCTTAATTGGCCCGATCCTTTTTCTCATTTGGTTATTTTTTAGTAAAGAAAAATCTCAAGCTTGGATGAAGAATGAGAAATTTGGAAGGGTTTTAGCAGTCGGACATTTATGTTTTGGAGTGCTTATTTTGTTAATCCCGTATGATCTTTCCTATCTGTATTTTATTTCTTTTGCCGTAGGATATGGGATCTATTATTATAGCTCTATAAATCAGATTTTGAACAGGGGTAAGCGTCTGTCAGTGTGCGCTCTATGTATATTGATGACAGAACTCATTATGACTGTTACTTTTCCGCTTATAACTAATTTAAGAACTGTTGATAAAGCTGAAGAAGTTTTAATACGAATGGGATATACCGAGATTGAATATCATACGAATACTTCGCCCATTAGTATCAGTTGGGTCTTTTCTGATCCTGTACCGGAAATGAGTGAACAAGAGAAGAAAACAGATTTATACGTTTATACAGCGATTCGGCAAGGGGAAAAGCTTGGAATTCTGATCAGTCCGACAACAGGACGGATTATAGCTCAAGCGCCCATTTCTGAGAATAAAGTTTTAAATCTATTAATTCAATATTAAACTCAAAAAAACATAGAAAGAGGTTATCATGGAAGGGAAGACTAGTTTTTGGAACCGATATGGCCTGATGCTTTTGGGAATCCTGCTTTATGGAATAGATCTCGCATTGATCATTTTCGTTACACAGCGGTTGTATAAGAATATCGTAGAGGTGTCATTTGTTATGGCACTGCCTCCGATATATTTTGTGTTCTGGCTTATGCGCGGTAAAGAGGGCCGGGAAAAAAGACGCGAAGATGAGCTCAATTCCAGGCTGTCCCGATGGCTGGTGTCGCCGTTATTCTTTGCCATGGCGCTTTATATATGGGTCGAGATGCCCTATATGTTAGAATGGGGTTATAGTCTTGCCATGGGCGCTGGCACTTTATTGTATCATGCTTGTTTACGCAAACGGATTCCGGGCTGGGGACAGCGAATCTCTGAAATATATATCTGCATTTTGGTTTTAGAATTCTTTCTCATTCTTTCTTTTCCATTGATCACGGGAATGAAAACTGTAAATCAGGCGGAAGCGATCTTAACGCGGCAAGGCGATGAAGACATCCACTATACGGCCAACATTTCTCCATCTGAGCTGGAACGGATCTTTAAAGCTGACGTGCCCGAGTTGACGCGCAGTGAAAAGAAAACTGGATTTTATGTGTTTTCAGCTCTGGATCAGGGAGAAGCGGTCGGCGTGATAGTCAGTCCGGCCAGCGGCCGGATTGTCAGGCAGGCTGCGTTATCCGACAATTTAGTATTGGATCTGATGATTCATCAGTAAGGAGGACGGCATGGATACGCTTAAAACGATGGGGAAACGAATGAAACCGATTTTTGTCTTCGTGCTTTTGGAAGTCCTGCTGGCCGGCGTATTGATCGGCTGTCAGACGCAGGGCCTGGATTTGGATGGAGATCTGCGGCTGATTCTTAGTTACTGCTTTGTTTTATTTGTCGCTTTGTTTCAATGCCTGGATTGTCCGGATAGGAAAATGGATCCGAAGAAATGGAAACATGCCATCTTGGCTTTTATTGCCGTTCTGGTTTTCGCGCTGTTGTATGACCTGCGCTGGGTAGATAATTGGAATTCGGTGAGGAACTTGCTTTCTACGATAGGCACGGTAAGTACGCTGATTCTCCTTCTGATTCGTTTTATCCGTAAGCGGAAACTTTCCGTTGTCACAGGCTCGATGCTGCTGATGGCCAGCGATGGAATTGCCGCTCTGCTTCTGACCTTCCTGTAACCGGAAGGATTTTTAAGCAAATTACCTTTATTTTATTACCAGTCATGATATAATGGATTCGCATTTCAGGTGCAGGAAACTGCTTAATCGGGAACAGAGTGAATTTCTCTGACTGCCCCAGCAACCGTGAAGCGGACAAACTTCCAACAGCCACTGTATATTGATATGGGAAGGCGGAAGGGCGGATGAAGCGAAGTCGGTAGACCGGCCTTAAATGAAAGAAGTCTTGTCTTCTGGGTGAAGGATGAAAGGCTAGGCTGTGATTAGCTCTGTTTTAATCATGGAATAGTCAAACTCACTCATTCTGAATTCAGGAATGAGTTTTTATTTGGAAAGGGGGATTGGGAATGGATCAACGCTGTTGCGCTTATTCGTTTCTAAAAGAAACTTCGCGGCAATGTGATTATGAGGTTGCCAGCGATGAACTGGCGTCGCTGATCGCCCAGGCGGCGCATTCAGCCAGGCATCAGCCGGAACTGCTGAAGCTGTGCGAACTGGTCTATCATGCCAACGGCTCAATCCGGGGACGCCTGGCGATTCGGGACGAGGACTTTGAATGGCTTGATCAGCTGTATGTCCGTCTGACGCAGGAAAACGGACCACTCCGGCAATTTGTGCTGCCGGCTGGCTGCGAAGGGGCCTGCGCGCTGCATGTGCTGCGCAGCCGGTGCAAGGCGGTGCTGCGGATCGCGTACGCCATCGACCGGGAAGAAAAACCGGTACCGGCGATCCTGCTGGATTTCTGGAATCTGTTGTCCAACGTTTTCTTCCAGATGGCACTGAAGGAAAACCGGTTGGAAGGCGTGAGCGAGATTCCGTTTGCTTCCCGCAGCTACGATGTCGGTTAAACAAATCGCGCGAATCGCGATCATGGCGGCGATGATGGCCGTGGTGTTCACGATGTTTTCGCAGGTGCTGTATCTGGAAGCGATCACGCTGACGATCGCGGTGCTGGCGCTGACGTTTGAGCGGCGCGAGGTCTTCTATGGCGCGTTGGTATTTACGCTGGTGAACATGTTGGTGCAGGGTGTTTCCATCTGGACCTTCGCTTACTGCCTGATCTATCCCGTCTATGCGCTTCTGTTCGGCAGCTTGAAGCCGGTGCTGCGGCGGTATCGGTGGTCGGCGGTCGTGCTTGTCGGTCTGTGCTCGTTTGCGACGGGTCAGCTGCTCGATCTGCCGTTTATTCTGTTCTCGCCGAAAGTGACTCTGATTTACATTGTTCTGGGCTTAAAAACGTCGGTTATTCAGGGATTAGTGAGCGCGCTGGAAGCACTGTTTCTGCTTGATCCGCTGCTTGACCGGCTGGAAAAGATGGAGAGGAAATAAAAAATGAAAAAGAAATGGATTGCCGCAGCCGCGATTTTGGCTGCAATTCTGGTCTGTGTGCTGGGCTTCAACGCGCTAAAACCGAAGACGGTGGCCGGCGCAAAAACGATCAACGTTACCGTCGTTAATGAAATCGACGGCACTGAACTGTTTTCCGGAGCGATCAAAACCGATGCGGAAACCTTAGGCAAAATGCTGGAGGAGGCGCCGGAGCTGAAAGCGAAAATGGAAACAAGCACGTACGGCCGACTTTTAACCGCGCTGCTGGACGTAGAACAGGGGGATATGGCGACTGGCCCGTGGTGGCTGTACGAATCGGAAAATAACGAAGCCTGCAAGGCGGCGGGATTCTGTCCGGCCGTTGATGAAACCCCGATTCAGGATCAGGATCATTTCACATTTAAATACACGGACAGCTATTAAAACCGCGATAACCAAACTTCGTTTTTTGCAGGACGCAATTATCCCCACCGGCCGGATATCGGGTAAGAATTTGTTGGATTTTCCAGAAGCATCCGGCTTTGATCTGCGGAAAAATATGGTATAATAAAAACCATTCAGGCTGAAGAAACGAAGGTCAGGATTCATGGGGAATGTTACAAACCCAAAGCAACGTTAGGAAAATGAATGAGAAACAAGGTGCGACAGGACGGATGTCTTCGCCGGCCTTGTTTTTCTTGCCCATAGACAGTAGGAGGAATGCAGAAATGGAAATTGAAGTCATAAAACGCGACGGCCGGACGGTCCGCTTTCACAAGGAAAAAATTCAAAATGTCATTGAAAAGGGGTTTGCCAACGTCGGCACACATTGCAGCGAGGAGAACGTCAGGAAAGTCCTGAACCGGGCTTTGAATCAGATTGAGGCTGCCGATCTGCCGCAGATTGAAATCGAGAAGATTCAGGATCAGGTTGAGGAAGCTTTTGTCGAGGAAGGCTTCATTGAGGAATACAAAGCGTTTAAGAACTACCGTCAGAAGCGCGCGCTGGCCCGCGATTGTTTCTCATCCCGCCAGCACCGGCTGATGAAAACGCTGGAAAACTTCGGGATCAAGGACTCGAAGGAAGTCAATGAAAAGCGGGAGAACGCCAACATCAACGGCGACAGCGCGATGGGGATGATGCTGCAGTACGGCAGCACGCTGACCAAGGCCTATACGACCTCCTATTGTCTGGATCCGAAGGTGGCGGCCGCGCATGAAAACGGCGATATCCACATTCATGACATGGATTTCTATCCGATGGGCACGACAACCTGTCTGCAGATTCCGCTGGACAAGCTGTTTCAGGGTGGTTTCAATACCGGCCACGGTTTTCTGCGCGAGCCAAAGGACATCGCTTCTTACGCGGCGCTGGCGGCGATTGCAATCCAGTCCAATCAGAATGATCAGCACGGCGGTCAGTCGATTCCGCTGTTTGATTACTATCTGGCTCCGGGCGTCATGCATACCTTTAAGAAAAACTACCGTCAGGCGTTGACCGATTATGTCGATTACACCCAGGCGCTGGACTTGGAAACGCTGAATTTGGCGCTGAGCCAGATTGAGGGTCTAAACGATTTGCGGGCGGTGGAGCTGACCGGCGATCAGTTGCCGTTAGTCTATGAAAAAGCGTTGGCGAAAACGGAACGCGCGACATATCAGGCAATGGAAGGTCTGATCCACAATTTGAATACGATGCATTCCCGGGCTGGCGCGCAGGTTCCGTTCAGTTCGATCAACTTCGGAACGGATACGAGCGAAGCGGGCAGAATGGTTTCACGGCAGCTGCTGCTGGCCATGGAGAGCGGTCTGGGCAATCATGAAACGCCGATTTTCCCGATCCTGATCTTCAAGATTAAAGAAGGCGTCAACTACAATCCGGGTGATCCGAACTATGATCTGTTCCAGCTTTCCTGCCGCGTTTCTGCCAAGCGGATGTTCCCGAACTTCGCATTCATCGACGCGCCGTTCAATAAGCAATATTACAAGGAAGGCCGGCCGGAAACGGAAATCGCCTACATGGGCTGCCGGACGCGCGTGATCGGCAATGAGATCGATCCGGAAAACGAAGTCGTCGTCGGCCGGGGCAACCTCAGCTTCACCTCGATCAACCTGCCGCGTCTGGGCTTAAAGCATGGCGAGGTCTTGCAAGGGCAGTGCGATCTGGCGGGCTTCTATCAGGAACTGGACGAAAAGATGGATCTGGTAAAGGATCAGCTGTTGGAACGTTACCGTGTTCAGTGCGCCCGCCGGGTCAAGAATTTCCCGTTCCTGATGGCGCAGGGCAACTGGCTGAATTCAGATCAGCTGGATATTGAAGATACGCTGGAATCGGTGCTGAAGCATGGCACATTGACGATCGGCTTCATCGGTCTGGCGGAATGTCTGAAAGCTTTGATCGGCAAGCATCATGGCGAAAGTGAGGACGCTCAGCAGCTGGGACTGACGATCGTCACCCGGATGCGTGAGCGCTGTGATCACTATACGAAGCAATACGGCTTGAATTTCTCTCTGATCGCGACTCCGGCGGAAGGTCTGTCGGGCCGGTTCATCAAGATGGATCAGGAAGAATACGGTAAGATCGAAGGGGTGACGGATAAGGAATACTACACGAATTCATTCCATGTCCCGGTTTACTATCCAACCGATTTCTACCACAAGTTGTCGGTGGAAGCCCCGTATCACGCTTTGACCAACGGCGGGCATATCTCTTATGTGGAGATGGACGGCGATCCGTCGACCAATCTGGCGGCGTTTGAGAAGGTCGTCCGGATGATGAAGGAGCTGGGGATCGGCTACGGGGCGATCAACCACCCGATCGACCGCGATCCGGTCTGCGGCTTTAACGGAATTATCAACGACGAATGCCCGTGCTGCGGAAGAACGGAGGACGGCGTGCCGTTTGAGCGGATCCGCCGGATCACCGGATATCTGGTCGGGACGCTGGACCGGTTTAACGATGCGAAGCGGGCGGAAGTCCGCGATCGCGTGAAGCATGGCTGAGCTGCGTTTATCCGCGCCGGTGCAGTTTGACAGTATTGTCGACGGCGAGGGTCTGCGGGCGGTCATCTGGACACAGGGCTGTCCGCATGGCTGCCCGGGCTGTCACAATCCCCAGACGCACCCGTTTGACGGGGGAACAAGCGTCGCATCCGAGATCCTTCTAAAACAGCTGAAGGCTCATTTCTATCTGGACGGCGTGACGTTTTCCGGAGGCGAGCCAATGGCACAGGCCGCGGCCTGCGGCGAATTGGCGCAGGCTGTGCATCAGCTGGGAATGAATGTGTGGTGCTATACCGGTTATACGTGGGAAGCGTTGATGGAAGCGAAGGATCCAGATCAAAGGGCGTTTTTGGAACAGATCGACGTCTTGATCGACGGGCCGTTTCTGCTTGCGCAGAAATCCCTGAATTTGCGGTTCCGGGGGTCGGCGAATCAGCGGCTGATCGACGTGCAGGCCAGCTTAAAAGCGCAGTGTGTTGTTTTAGCTGAGAAAAACTGAAATGAAAAGCGAAGCCTGAAGGAGAAGAAAGCGGGAGCGGATTTTCAACATCGCCCCGCTTTTGTCGATGCGGGAGTTGCATCCCTTGTCAGTTTGTGTATAATTACGATGGATAACGGTCGGGAGGATGAACATGCGGGATAAGATCCGGTTTGATGCTTATAAAGAATTAAAGATCGTCAATATTGAAAGTCTGTTTTTTGCTTTTCTGCTTGGGTTTACGCTCGTTGACAACGGTCTGTCGCCGATCGCGGGCGTGGCGGCCGGGCTGGTTTTGATTCTGGTCATTAAATTACTGTTCCGGTTTAAAATCGGATATTTTCTGGTATCCATAGTATTCAGCGGATTCTGGGCGATAGCGTTTGGTTCAGGCTGGCTGCGGGATGGGAACTGGCTGATCGGCGGCGGTCTGGCATTGGGCATTTTTGCGGCGTGCCTGTACGGGCATAAATTAAATTATGAGGAAGAAAAAAATCGCGAGGACGACTAAGAACAAGGCGGTGTTTCGTGGTGAAAAGGTCCCTGCGGGCAAGGCTGCCGCAGGTTTTTTTGTGGAAAGTTCCAGCGGGTTATGAGGAAAACGAAGAGAGTATTTCAGGTTTGTCCTGTACTTCGCTGAGCATTTTGATCTGATTTCTAACAGCGCATATTTGATTTCAAAGGTTTCCTTCATCATCGAAGAAATTCCCCTTTTGTGCCCTATTGGACTAAAATGGAAAAAGAAAATATAGGGAATAATGAAATAATATCTAGGTAATATATCGAAGGAATGTCATGAGCCGCGTCCCGCTGGTTTTCATCCGGGAGTTATGATATAGTTACAATGTATAAACAAATTGTGGAAATTCAAGTTGAACCATGCGGTCAAATTTGGTTTTTCGAGGCAGTCTGCGGCGCATATCCCGCGGGAGAACGGAGGAACTTATGAAAGAAATGCCGAAGTATAAAATTATTGAAAATTACATCATTGACCGGATCCAGTCCGGTGATTTAAAGCCGGGCGATCAGATCGAAACTGAAAAACAGCTGAGTGAAAAGTTTGATATCGGCCGGCTGACCGTCAACAAAGCGCTGATTAACCTGGCTCAGGAGGGCTAATCGAACGCACGGCCGGCAAGGGGTCGTTCGTGCTGCCGCGGATGGTGACCAAAAGCATCAGTCAGGGCGGCAGTTTCACCGACGATATGGCTTCGGTCGGCATGAAAGCTGGTTCGCAGCTGATCGAATACAAGGTTTATAAAGCGTCGGACGTCCCGGAGGTCGCGGAATATCTGGAGCTGGCGGATGATGAACTGATCCATTACTTCGTGCGGCTGCGGACCGGGGATGGGGAACCGATTGCGTTGAGCTATACTTACATTTCCGCCAAGATCGTTCCGGCGATCAACGTCAAGGCGCTGGAAGGCTCATTAACGGAATATCTCCATTCCGTCGGTGTTTACCGGGGCGGCGCGCTGCATAAGATGTCGGCGCATCTGCCCAGCGAGTCGCAGAAAAAGCTGCTCGGCGTCGGCAATGTCGCTTTGCTTTTAAACGAGCATATCACCTATGACGAACAGCGGCGCCCGTATGAATACATCAAAACCTACTACATCAGCAGCCAATATGCCTATACCTTCAGGACAGGATTTCTGGCGGAGCGTTAAAAAAATAGTAAAACTGTTCGTTCTCCTCTTGAGATCTTTTTAAAATAGTATATAATGAAGTTGTAAATGTATATATAAATACAGATACACATTATTCCTCAGAAAACTTGCTGGTCACAATGTTTGCGCTGGAAAATCTCAAGGAGGACAAGAGAATGAAAAAATGGATGGTTGACTGCGTGCTGGAAACCCCGGCGACCGCTGAAGCAATGTTCAAAAACAAGGACGCCCTGGTCGGCAAGCTTGTCGATCTGTTTTTGGCGAAGGATTACAAGAAGATCGTCATGGTCGCTTCCGGTTCTTCCTACAACATCGCCAACTGCTCGAGGTATGCGATCCAGAACTATCTGGGCGTCAAGGTTGATCTGATCAACTCCGTCACCTATGCCAAATATGATTATAAGTTCCATGAAAACGCGCTGGTCATCTGTATGTCGCAGAGCGGCAAGAGCACCAACACGATTGAAGCCGTCGTCAAGGCAAAGGAATGCGGCAACGACGTCGTCGCGATCTCGATGGTTCCAAACAGCCCGATCACGCGGTATTGCGATACCGTGCTGGAATACGGTTCCTATGGCCCGGGTGACGATGTATTTGTTTGCCGCGGCGTTCCGACGTCCACGCTTTACTTCATTTTGTTTGCGTTGGAAGCCGGTGTGAAAAAGGGGACGTATCCGAAAGACAGCTATAAAAAACGCATGAAGGAAATCGAAACGATCATCCATGAAATGCCGCGGATCCACGAAAAGATCAATCAATGGTATGATGCGAACAAGGAAGAACTGTGGTCGATGAAACGGGCGATGACCGTCGGGATCGGTCCGAGCTTTGGCCCGGCGATCGAAGGTGCGCTGAAAATGGAAGAAACGATCGGGATTCCGTCCAACGTCTATGAAACGGAAGAGTTCCTGCATGGTCCGGTCTATGAAATTAAAAAGGACAACGCTGTTTTCCTGCTGGACATGGACGATACGATGCACGATCGCGTGATGATGATTTACGAAGGTCTGCATCAGCTGACCGACCGTGTTTATCTGATCACCCGGCATCCGGGCAACAGTGATAAGCGGGTCATGACGATTGATGTCGATGCCTGCAGCCTGCTTCTGCCGATGTTGTTTGTCATGCCGTTTCAGATTTTATCCAGCCGGATCTGTGACGATTGCCGGATCAGTGCGATCACCGTGTATAACTACCGCTTTTCCCAGGCGATTAAAACCAAGGCGAATTGACGCCTGAAGACATCCTTCCCTTTCTTTTCAGAAGCCGCAGCCCGGCTTCTTTTTTTATCGGGCTCAAGCCTTGCCAATCTGAAAAATATTTTGTAGTTCGATTTACAATGAAAATAACTCTTGCCAAATGCTGGAATTTAATGGTAGAATCATTTCTGTTTGAAATTCAAAATATTTGGAGGAGTTATGAAAAAGATATTGAAAAGAGTCGGGATCGGTCTGCTTGCGGCGGTTGTTCTGCTTGCGGCCGGGTTGGGATGGATGTTTCGAAAAGAGATTCAGACGTTGAATTCGATCCGGAAAGTGGACGATTACGGAATGTATCAGATCGAGTACAGCGCGGATTACGGACTGGATCAGCTGGTGGCATCCGGCGGCGCGTCCAGCGATTCCGAGCTGGTTTCTTATGTGGCTGGGAATTTATTGAAGGGCCTGCCGCTGAAATTCAATATTCCGGATTTCGGATGCAGCACGTTTCAGGCGCAAAATGAGGATGGAGACTGGTTGTTCGGCCGGAATTACGATCTGAACTATGTTCCAAGCATGATCGTCAAATCCAATCCGGATCAGGGTTATGCTTCAATCTCCATCGCGAACATCTCAGTTCTGGGCTACAACGAGGAAAAGCGGCCGGACAGCTTCCTGTCGTCGATCATGAGTCTGGCCGCTCCGTATGTCATGATGGATGGCATGAACGAGATGGGCTTTTCGATCGGCGTGCTGCTGATCCGCGGCGTGGAGCCGACCCATCAGGAAACGGACAAGCTGGACTTGACGACGACGTCCGCAATGCGCTGGCTGCTGGACAAAGCGGCGACGGTCGAGGAAGCGATCGGCATGCTGGAAAACATGGATATGCACGCTTCGGCCAACGCTTCCTATCACTTCCAGATGGCCGATGCGCAAGGCGACAGTGCGGTCATCGAATATATCGACAACCAGCTGCGCGTCATCCGTAAGGAAGACGGCGAGTTCCAGATGCTGACAAACTTTCTGATCAGCGAGGATGTTTACGGCTTTGGCAAGGGGCAGGACCGGTATGCGATTCTGGCGGATACGCTGCAGGAAAACAACGGCATTTTATCGGAGAATGAAGCGATGTCCTTATTGGAAGCCGTCAGTCAGAATAAGGTGAACGAGGAAACCGGCGCGCTGACCGCAACCCAGTGGTCTGTCGTTTACAACAACACGCAAAAGACCGCGAAGATCGTAGCCGGCGGCCAGTTCGGCAAAGTCATCGAGATTTCGCTGGGACAATAACAACGGGAAAATCTTTCGCTGCGGCAGTGATGAAAATCACTGCTTTTTTTGTTTGGAAAAGTGGAAAGAGAGCGGTTTTCCGACGCAAAAAGCACACTTATTTTGACTGTTCTATAAAGCCGGGATTTCTTTGAAAATCATGCGGATTTGTCCTTTAACTTGATTATAGGATGGGAAAAAGCAGCTTGTCAATAAAAGTGTACCTATTGTTACAGCCAAAATTGACAGATTTATATATTGTTAATGATTTTAAATATCTAAGAAAATATAAAATGAAATTCTATGAAATGCTATAAATATATAGACAATATAAATTGATTATGCTATATTAAGTTTACAAAAATGATAGCGCTTACCAGGAGGGATCGAATATGAAACATGTCGTTTTACTGACTCATGGCCATTTGTGCGAAGGCTTCGCTTCTGCTCTGCAGGTCATTTCCGGCTCAGACAATCCGCTGACGCTGCTCTGCATGGAAGCCCAGGATTCGCCGGACACGATGCACAGCCGGGTTCGTCAGGTTCTTGAGCGCTTCCCGGCGGAGGATCCGGTCATTCTGATGACGGATATCCCCGTTGGCAGCACGACGCAGATCGCGATTCCATTTCTGGAAGACTACGCCAACCTCTACATTGTGACAGGCTTGAATTTGGGCCTGTTGCTGGAGGTGGCGCTGAATCCGATGGAAGACGATGTCAGCACGATCCTGCGGGAAGCGGTTGAAGCCAGTCGCCAAACATTACTGTTCATCAATGACCAGCTGGACAGCAATGAGGAATAAAAAAGAAAGGGAGATGTTTCCATGATTAAACTTCTCAGAATTGATGATCGTTTGATCCACGGGCAGGTCGCTGTCTATTGGGTCAATGCGACCGGCGCGGACACGATTGTCATCGCCAACGACAAGCACGCTACCAACGCCATGCTTAAGATGTCCTTAACCGTCGGGAAGCCGGCCGGCTCCAAAATGGAGGTGCTGACCGTAGCCAAAGCGGTGGACTATCTCAACAACGCCGCCCATGCCAAGCGTAAAATCTTATTGATCTGCGGCAGCTGCGAAGACGCGGCAACGCTGTGCGCCGGGGCGGCGGAAATTAAGGAAGTCGATTTAGGGGGGATCCGGTTCGCAGAGGGACGCACCTCGATTTCCAATCAGGTCTTCTTAGTCGAGGACGATCTGCGGCATCTGGATGCGATCGCCAGGCAAGGCGGAACGGTTTACATTCAGGAAGCCCCGTCAAAGCCGAAGATCCCGCTGTCTGAAATTCATTCCATATTTGAAAAAAATAAAAAGTAAAAACACTCGGAAAGGGGAAAAATTATGTTTTTAATCCAGTGTATCCTGGTATCCATGGTGCATGTCCTGAGTATTCTCGACGGCCGGATTCTGGGTCAGAATTTATTGAACACACCGATCGTGGAAGCCACGTTAGTCGGTCTGATCTGCGGCGACGTCCAGACGGGTTTAGTCATGGGCGCGACCTTACAGCTGATCTTCATGGGGTTTGTCGGCATCGGCGTCACCTCGCTGCCAAACTCCTCCGCCGGCACGATTCTGGCGGTGGCCTTCGCGATCATGTCGCATCTTTCGGCGGATTCCGCGATTGCGCTGTCCATGCCGATCGCACTGTTATTCCAGCCCTGCGGCATCATCCCGCGGATCATCAACAACATCTGGAATCCAAAGTGCGACGCGGCGGCGGAGCGCGGCGACTTCAAGGCGATTGAACGGTATTACTGGCTGGGCGTTGTCGTCTTTGCCATCATCTATTTTGTTCCGATGTTCTTAGCGCTGTACTTCGGCTCCGGCGCGGTGGAAACGATTATCAACTTCATTCCGGAAGTTGTGATGAACGGACTGACCAAGGCTTCCAGCGTGCTGCCGGCCTTAGGTATCGCTTTATTGATGAATTACATCATGGATAAGGACGCGACGCCGTTTATCTTCCTGGGCTTCATCTTAGCCGCGTTTTTGGGCGTCAGTTCCCTGGGCGTCGCGGGCTTGGGCGCTGTGATCGCTGTGGTTTATTATAATATGGTTCAGAGAAAGGCTAACGAGTAAAGGGGGAAGCCACGATGACAACTGGAAAAATGGAAAAGAAAGAATTCATGAGCGGTTTCTGGCGTTCCTGCTGCCTGCAGGGCTGCTTCAATTATGAACGTCAGCAGGGTTTGGGCTTCGGCTACGCGATGATTCCGCATCTGCGCCGGATTTACAAGGATGATCCGGAAGGCTTTAAGGAAGCGATGAAACGGCACTTAGTTTTCTACAACATCACGCCGCAGTGCACGACGTTCGTTCAGGGCATCGCCGTCGCGATGGAAGAAGAGGCGGCCTCCAATCCGGACTTCGACGCCTCTTCGATCAACGCCATCAAGACCGCGCTGATGGGACCGCTCTCCGGCATCGGCGATTCGATTTTCTGGGGTACGCTCAGAACGATCGGCCTGGGCGTCGGGATTTCCTTCTGCATGCAGGGCAACATCCTCGGTCCGATTTTGTTCCTTCTGATTCACAACATTCCGCATTGGTTTGTACGGTATAAAGGTCTGCAGGTCGGCTATGAGCAGGGCTTGTCGTTTATGGAAAATGCAACGGAAGGCGGCATGCTGGAAACCTTCTCGATGGCGGCGAAAATGCTAGGCGCTACGGTTGTCGGCTGCATGATCGCGACGATGATCAACTTTACCACGACGATCACGTTGAACATGGGCAACCATCAGACCTTGGCGATCCAGTCGATCTTTGATGAAATCGCCCCGAAGCTGCTGCCGTTATTGCTGGCCTTCGGCTGCTTCGCACTGATCCGCAAGGGTAAGAAGACCACGACCGTCATGCTGCTGTTGTTCTTGCTGGGCTTCGTGCTGGCCTTCCTGGAAGGGCTGCCGATGTTCGCACCGATGGTTTAAGAAAGAAGCTTGACGCAAAGTCCGCGGGTAGAACACTGCGGGGTAAAAATAAAGGAAAAGGCTCCTTGTCGGACTTGCCGCGGGAGCCTTTCGCTTAGAAAAGAGGGAAAGTCATGATTGATTTACGCAGCGATACCGTCACGCAGCCTTCGCCGGCGATGCGCCGGGCAATGGCGGAAGCGGTCGTCGGGGATGATGTGTACAGGGATGACCCGACGGTCCAAAAGCTGGAACAGCGGGCTGCCGCGCTTATGGGAAAGGAAGCCGGTCTGTTTGTCAGCAGCGGCACTTTGGGCAACCTGCTGGCCCTCATGAGCCAGACAGAACGAGGCGATGAAATCATTGCCGGCCGGCACAGCCACATCGTTACGCATGAAGTCGGCGGAGCGGCGCAGATCGCTCAGGTGATGGTGCATCCGCTCGATCATCCGCAGGATTGGATTGAAGCGGATGCAATACGCAATGCCGTACACAGCGAAGATATCCATGAGCCGCGAACACGCTTAGTTTGTCTGGAAAACGCGCTGTCAAACGGCGGGGTTGTACCGCTGCCGGTTCTGCGTTCTGCCTATGCCGCCGCCAAAGCGCTGGGACTGCGCGTTCATCTGGACGGTGCGCGGGTCTTAAACGCCGCTTTAGCCAGCGGCTGCTCTGTTCAAAGGATTGCGGACTGCGCGGATACAGTGACATTCTGCCTGTCCAAAGGACTGGCGGCGCCGGTCGGATCGGTTTTAACCGGGGATCAGGCCTTCATTGAAAGAGCGCGGCGCAACCGCAAACTGCTGGGCGGCGGGCTGCGGCAGGCTGGAATTCTGGCTGCGGCCGGACTGGTGGCCCTGGATTCGATGACAGAGCGATTGGCGGAGGATCATGCCCACGCGAAGCTGTTAGGAGAATTATTAGCGGCGATTGATGGAATTTCCGTGAAAACGGAACGGATTCAGGTCAATATGGTGTTCTTTAAAGTCGATCGTGAAAGGCGGACCCCGGAGGATTTTCTGAACAAATTGAAAGAAAAAGGAATTTTAACGAATCCGGACGATCATGGACTGTTCCGCTTTGTCACACATTATGGTATCATGGAAAGCGACGTCCGGGCTGCGGCGCAGGTAGTCCGGGAAATCATGGAGGGATAGAATGACAAAGTTAAAAGCGGTGATGTTTGACATGGATGGGGTTTTGATCGACAGTGAGCGGCTGAGCTTGTCGATGTGGGAAAAGGTGAACGAAGCGCGGGGGCACGTCTTCGACGTTTCCGTCATGACAAACATGATGGGCGGTTCGCAGCAGGAGAACTTTGAACGATTCGGGCATCTGCTTCCGCCGATGGAAGTGTACGAAGCGATGTGGCAGGAGAAGAAACAGATGACGGACGCCTGGATTGAGGCTAACGGCATGCCGCTGCGGCCGGGAGTGAAGGAAATTCTGGCGGCATTAAAAGAAAACGGCATCCGGCGTCTGATCGTTTCCTCGACACCGCGCGAATATGCGTTGTATCTGTTGGAAAAAGCAGGATTGACCGGCTGTTATGACAACGGGATTTTCGGCGATGAAGCCGGCCGGCGCAAGCCGCATCCGGATCTGTATAACAAGATGATGGAGATGGAAGGGCTGCGGCCAGAGGAATGCATTATCGTGGAAGACTCCGCCAACGGCGTCAAGGCGGGCTATGCCGCGGGCGTGCGGGTGTTCGCGGTTCCCGATACCGCTTGTCTGGAACAATTCCGCGGCCGGGAAGCCTACGCAATCGTTGATTCCATGGACGATGTGCGGCGCTGGGCGCTGGAACAGACAGCCGCATAATCGCGGAGAATTCCAGCTAGAACAGACAATCTGATCTGTTGAAATCAAGCAAAAAGAAAAAGACGGCGATTAAAATGAACGCTTCTTCTCTGGATCTTTTATTCGGAGCGGTTCACTTTCGTTTCCGTCTTTTTTTCTGTTTCTGCCTTTCCGCACTTTCCGCTGCGATCAGTTTCCGCGCAATTTTATGCGCGGGAGCTTACGGTGCGGGATCTTTTCAAGCTTAACGGATCTGGATCAGTCTTGCCTCATAAGGCCGCAATAGCCGTGGCTGAGGATCGGCGTAGGAATCCATCAGAATCCGGCCTTCCGTCTTGAGGTCAAAGCGGGCCGGATAGCCGCTGAGGTTGATCAGAATCAAAAATTCTGCCTGTTCGTCAGAACGTTGATAAGCAAGAATTTGTTTGTGATGAATCAAAACCGGTTTCATCGCTCCGGTGTTGAAGGCTGAATACGCTTTGCGCAGAGCGATAACCTGTTTATACCAGCGATTGATGCTCGTCTCTGAAACCAGATCAGATTTCAGGTTGATCTGCTTATAATTGGGATTCACTCTGATCCACGGCTGATGATCGCTGAAGCCGGCATATTCACTGTCATCCCACTGCACCGGCGTGCGGGCGTGATCGCGGGTCATGCGCTGCACGACCTTTTTGGCGATGAACTTCGGCAGATGCATCATCGTCTGCAAGGTGCTGTAAATGTTGATCGCTTCATAATCCCGCCATTCATCCTGTTCCAGATGACAGTTGGTCATGCCGATCTCCTCGCCCTGATATACCAACGGTGTTCCTCTTAACGTCAGGTTCATCAAAGCGAACGCCTTCGCGCTTTCGACACGGTATTGCCTGTCGTTGCCGAAACGGGAGATCGAGCGGGGCTGGTCATGATTGTTCATGTAGTTGGCAACCCAGTAATTTCGTTTCTGGCTGTCGGTCTGCCAACGGAAAATGATCGACTTGAAGCCGGGAATCGTCCAGTGATACAGCTTGCGGAAATCATATTTGCCTAACGGTCCGCAGTCCTGCAGATGCAGATCAAACATGATCATCATGTTCAACTCGCCGCGTTGTTCACCGGCATACAGCGCGCACGCGTCGTTGTCCGCCATCATGCCTTCGCCGATCGTGATGAAATCATAATCGTCTGCCAGCTTCCCGATCAGTTCCTGAATGTAAGCGTGGGATTGCGGCAGATTGGTCATGAACTCTTTGGCAAACTGATAACCCTTCTTTTCCGGATGCCAGCTCGGCAATCCCGGCTGCTTGGCGATCGTGTTGATGACGTCCATGCGGAAGCCGCTGACGCCTTTGTCCAGCCAGAACCGCATGACGTTGGCGATTTCTTCGCGGACCCGCGGATTTTCCCAGTTGAGATCACACTGATGCGGCGTGAAGGTGGTCAGATACCAGCTGTGCGGCTTCAGCGGATCCTTTGTCCATGCGCTGCCGCCGAACATGCTGATCCAGTTGTTTGGTTCCTTGTCGTTGACGCCCTCGCGGAAGTAGTAACAATCCCGGTATGGACTGTTCGGATCGTTTAAGCAGGCCTGAAACCAGGGATGCTGATCGCTGGTGTGATTTGCGACCAGATCCATCACGATCCCCATGCCCCGTTTCTTGCATTCTGCCAACAGTGCGTCAAAATCTGCCATCGTTCCAAAATCGGGATGAATATTGTAATAATCGCTGATGTCATAGCCAAAGTCGGTGTTGGGGGAACAATACACCGGTGAGAGCCAGATCAGATCCACCCCCAGATCCTGCAGATGATCCAGCCGGCGCAGGATGCCCTTGAGATCCCCAATTCCGTCATGATTGGAATCCTGGAATGAACGCGGCCAGATCTGATAAATAATTTTATTTTTGTAATCCATCATATCACCCCTGTCATTGTATCATAATGTTCGGGTAAAAGCTCTGGATTTCCATAACGAGGGAGGTTCTAAAGATGGTGCAGAACAGCCCTGACGAAGTCTTCGATCTACGTTTGAGGATATCGTTGAAAGTCAGGAAAGTCAAAAGGAATAAGAAGGAATCAAGGCAATAAGAAAAACGGGGGGAAGGCTGGAAAAAAGAAAGCTGGTTGGGGAAAGCGGGACTTTTTTCAGTTGTTGAAGTACGTTTTAAGTTTGAGTACAGGCTGCGGAAACTTCCGTTTATAAGTTTCGAAAGACAAACTGCGGAATCTTCTGTTCTACAATATTTCGCCGTTGGTTTCAATCACCCGTTTGTAATAGGCGAAGGAGTCCTTTTCATAGCGGTTGAGCGTGCCCTGACCCGCGTCGTCGACATCGACATAGATGAAGCCGTAACGCTTGGAAATCTGGCCGGTGGAACAGCTGATCAGATCAATGCAGCCCCATGGAGTGTAGCCGAAAACCTGGACGCCGTCCAGGACAATCGCATCCTTGATCGCCTGGATGTGCTGGCGTAAATAGTCGATGCGGTAAGGATCATGAACCGTATGATCGGCATTCAGCACGTCCGCCGCACCCAGTCCGTTCTCCGCAATAAACAACGGCTTGTGATAGCGGTCATAAAACAGATTCAGCGTGTAGCGCAGTCCGATCGGATCGATCTGCCAGCCCCATTCGCTCTTTTTCAAATTCGGGTTGAAGATAAAGCTGCCCATGTTGCCGGCAGTGCGCTGCATCGCTTCATCCTGAGCAGCCGCGACGCTGGTCTGGTAATAGCTGAAGGCCATGAAGTCGCAGCAGCCTCCGCTTAAAATTTCCGCGTCGCCCGGCTGGATCGGCAGACGGATACCTTCCTGCTGCAGCTGGATGAGCTTGTATTCCGGCAGGAAGCCGCGCATCTGGACGTCCGGATAGTAAGTATCGCGCTGCTGGTTTTGTTTCAGTGCAGCCAGGTTGTCCTCCGGCTTGCAGGAATAAGGATAGGCCGGAGACACGCCGATCATGCAGCCCATTTGAAACTGCGGATAGTGATCGTGTGCGAAACGGACAACCTGCGCGCTGGCCAGCAGCTGGTGATAGCTGGCCGCTTCGATGAGACGGCGATCCTTTGAGAAGACGCCGGCATTGATAAAACCGCTGTGAACGACAGAATTCAGCTCGTTGAACGTCAGCCAGTATTTGACTTTATGCTGGTATCGCTCAAACACGGTTTTCACGTAACGGATGTAACAGTCGATCACCCGCCGATCGGCGAAGCCGTTGTATTTTAATGTCAGCGCCAGTGGCATTTCATAATGCGAAAGCGTGACGATCGGTTCGATGCCGTACTTCAGACACTCGTCGAAGACGTTGTCATAAAACCGCAGGCCGGCCTCGTTGGGTTCGGTCTCCTCGCCCTGGGGATAAATCCGCGTCCACGCGATCGACATCCGGTAACATTTGAAGCCCATTTTGGCAAACAGCGCCAGATCTTCTTTGTAACGATGATAATGGTCAATCGCCTGATGATTCGGATAGTATTCCTCTTCAAGCAATGCCGGGATTCCTTCCTCGGGATAAGTATTCATTTTAAACGCTATCGCCGCGCCTTCCTGATCGCCGCTGCGGTAGGTCACGCCGCGCATCTTCGCAATGTGTTTTTTCATTTCTTCCGGCACATCGGGCAGCGCCGCCGTGTGTTTAGCCAGTCCGCCGCAAGTCAGAACGTCAGCGATGCTGATGCCCTTGCCATCCTCGTTCCACGCGCCCTCGCATTGGTTCGCCGCCGTCGCGCCGCCCCATAAGAAATCTTCGGGAAATCCAGTCATATTCTTTACCTTCCTTTTCTTTTTAAAAAGGATGCGTCGCCACATCCTTGGTTTGTCAGCTATTTGGAAACGGTGATGGCTTCGGTCTCACTTTCCGCCTGTTCTTCCTTCATCGCCGCCTTTTCCGCGATTTTGAAGAACGGAAAGAAGATTGCGACGGAAACCGCCACCAGAATCAATCCCCAGATCAACCCGGAAATCGAATTGGTCGCCATCCAGAAATAGATCGGGGTCGGGATGACGTTGGACAGCGCGACGCCGGTCATCGGTGCGACCAGGCCCATCCGCATGACCATTGACGTCAACATGACGCAGATTCCCGGGCACAGGACGCAGGGCAATGCCATGATCGGATTCAGGATGATCGGGAACCCGAACATTACCGGTTCGGTAATGTTGAAGATCGAAGTTGCGATGGACAGCTGGCCCAGACTCTTGTATTGCTTCGCTTTCGAGAACAGCAGCAGGATCGTCAGACCGAGAATCCCGACGTTGGTGATCGGCGTCAGCATTGCCCATTCCAGATATGGAGCCGCTTCCCCGGCCGCAAAGGCCGCCATGTTCGCCTGCGTTGCCGCGGAACGAATCGAGCCCAGCGTCGCGTAGGTCAGCATATCGCCATGGATGCCGAACATCCACAACAGCTTGCCGGACATCAGATACAAGGCCGCGCCGATCGGATTGGCGCCGATCCCCATCAGCGGTTTCTGCAGCATCGTGTAGATAAAGCTCTGCATCGTGCCGTAAGCCGTCTGCGCAAAGCCCATGCGGACCGCCATAAACAGAATGAAGACTAGTCCGGCCGGAATCATCGTTTCAAACATGCCGGCGACGGAAGGCGGGATGGAATCCGGCATTTTGATCTTGATGTTTTTCTCTAACAGGAAGACGTAAAGCCGCGCGCCGATCAGGCCGCAGATCATCGCGACGAAGATTCCCTGCGAACCCAGGACGCTTAAAGAAAGAACGTTGCTGGCAAGACCGGTGATTGTTTCTCCGGCTTCGTTGACCAGGCTGACCGCCGCTTCAAACGGCGTGACGATCATGAACGAGCCGAATGCGACCATCGCTGCCGGCAGCGGCCGCTGACCGAATGATTTCGCCGTTTCGTAGCCGACGCACAGGACGACCATGATGGCGTAGAGATTGGAGACCATGTTGATCGGAATCGAAAGGATGTTGCCGAACCCGCTGGTTGTCAGAAAGGTCTGCCAGGGGCCGATCGGAATCGATTTGACCAGGGAAAAGAGCGACGCGCCGATGGAGAAGGCGGCGATGCCCATGAAGGCGTTCATGATGATTTTCACATAGCGCAGCTGTGCAAATTTCATAGCTTTCTCAGTGATTTTATCCAGTTTACTCATTGTTTTCTCCTCTATTGATTCAGAAGGGCTTACTCCCCCATCAGCTTTTGCGCGGCGGCTAAGACCTTGGCGCCGTCCAGCCTCCCGTAGGCAACCATGTCGATGACGTCGACCGGCAGATCCGGGCATTGTTTCCGAACGTTGTCCAGCTCATAGCGGACCTGCGGTCCGATCAGGATGCAGTCGGCGGTTTCCGCGGCGGTTTTCGCCTGGCTGACCGACGAAGCGCTGATCGTGCATTCGTAGCCGGACGCTTTCGCGGCGGCGCGCATTTTGTTCATCAGCATGCCGGTTGACATGCCCTGGGCGCAAAGCAGAACGATATTTTTCATAGTTTACTCCTCTTACAGTATTCTTTGTGGTTTAAGCGGCGGTGCGGATCATTTCGATCATCTCCGCGGCCAGATCTTTTACGGTCATGGCATTCATCACGTGATCCTGCGCGTGGATCATCAGTAAGGAAAGCGGGACCGGGCTGCCGTTGGTTTCCGCAAAGATCAGACCGGTTTGACATTGGTGCGCATCCACCATTTTTTTATCGCATTCGATCATCAGCGCGTCCGCTTCGTCAAAGTGTCCGGCACGAGCGGCGCGGATCGCCTGAATCGCCAGGCTGCGGGCGTCGCCGGCCGCGGTAATCAGCCGCATGATCGTCAGTTCCATTTCATTTTCCATTTCCTAAGCTCCTTTCCGTGTTGGGATCAAATCCGTCCGTTCCTTCTCTGCAGCGAAGGCCGGACCGGACTTCCGGTTGACAAATTCAGTCTAGCATGACTTTTTCAGCAACTCCAACCGGAATGTTGCCGGGAAAGCTGCGGTATTTTTTGAAAGATCATCGCCGCCACGCTTCCTTCAGACAGTCCATCAGACAACTGAAGGTGCGGTGCGCAACCGTTTTTTCGACCAGCTCGATTTCGGAAAGATAATTGGTAATCGTGCGGTAAAATGCTTCCGCATCAGGATCCTGTTCAGCCAGCGAGATCAGAAAGACAACCTGAACGTCGTGATGTCCCCAGAAGACAGGCTGTTCCAGGATTGCCGCCATCACAAACTTGCCGTTGCCCAGAATCTGACTGGGATGCGGAATCGCCACGCGATTGCCAAAGTCGGTTTGTCCCATTTCTTCCCGCTGCATGACCAGTTCGAAAAAATTATCTGGTACGGACCGATAACGATTGACCGCCTGACAGATCGCCGTCAGCGCCTGTTCTTTGGTCTGCGCTTTCACGCAGGGCAGAAACAGCCGGCTGTCAAAATAACGATAGAGGAAACGATCGTCGCTCTTTTCAAAGATTTTCTGGCAGCTGTTGATTTCCTTATCGCTTAACAGCAGAGAAACTTCGTAGACCGGTACCGGCAGGGAAATATTGAGCGGCACAGTCGTGAAAACAAAGTCGATCTGCAAGCCTTTGAAATCCAGCTCTTCCAGATCGAAGACCGTGGCTTCGACGATCCGGTTGATGTACTTGCCGAAGGCTCGTTTATAATTGTAAAGAAACAGCTGCGAGGTCCCCCGCCCGGACACGCACACAACCACGATGTTATAGCGGCGTGAGGGCCGGTCGCGCTGTTCCATCGCCAAAGCGAACAGCACGGCCAGATAGGCGATTTCATCCTCCGGCATCGCTTTGCCATAATGGCTCGACAGCACAGAGCAGGCGCAGACCGCAACGGTATAGGCGAACGCGTATTGCCGCTGGATTTGAGCGAGGATCGGATTTTTCAGCGGGATGTTGTAGCGCATGCGGATATCCAGCGGCACCATGTGCTGGTTGAGGGAAACGCGCAGTTCCAGATTATCGCGGAAATCAAGAAGCATGCCTTCGTAAACGGCGTTGAGCATCTTTAAGACAAGTTCGTCGATCTGTGCGCTGATGACGAGATTGCTTCCGTATTTCCCCTGTGAATCCGAGCTGGCTTTGCCGCTGATATGCAGCGCGATATACAGCTGTTCGTCTTCCGAATACGTCACGCCCAGCTGCTTTCGGATCGCCTCGCACACCGCTTTCGCCGTCTGCAGAATTTGTTCGCCGACTAACTGACGCATTTCTGAGCGCGCGCTGTTGGAGTAGATCATTGGCTGATGACTGCGGATCCGTTGATTGGCAATGACCAGGTGGACGATCAAATTCTCAAAGGAAGTTTCCGAGATTCGGATGTGATGGACGCGGAAGACTGCGCTGAGAATTTCAAAGAGGATCTGGCCGTCTGCTTTCTGGGGCGGGCTTGTGAAGCTCATGTTGTTTTTATACAGGCAGTTGGCGATGCACAGCCGGCGGTTGAACTCGCTGCCTTCAACACGGATTCCATAATTCGGACGGCGGCTGATCGTCAGATGATACAGATTCAGAATTGCTTCCACCTGTTTCAGATCGGCGGTGACCGTATTGCGCGAAACGTAGATCATCTGGCTCAGTTCCTCCAACTTGACATAGTCCGGATGATATAACAGATACCCTAATAGAAAATCTACCCGTTGGGCGAAGGTGGAAGGAATGTGCGTTTGCGGCGTTTCCTTCAGCCAGCGATGCAAAGCGTCGTCATTTGTAATCCTGAGCTGATATCCGATGCCGGGTTTGGCGATCAGCTGCGCGCCGTGTTCATCCAGGACTTCCGCCAGAAGCTTTAACCGCGAGCGCACGGTTTTTTCACTGAGATGCATTGCGGCGGCAAGCTGAGCGGAAGTGATCGGCTGGTCGGTTTTTAACAACGCGAATAATCGTTTCATTTCCGGTTCCATGGAACTGTCCCCCTTTTCGTGATGCTGAACTTTCAATTTTAAAATAACATTTTTTTAAAGAAAACTCCAACCAAGATAAACGGAAAACAGCTCCGGTAAAAACTGTGCGGCGCTTAAGAAAGATGATTGGAAAATCGGGTGAATTCACTTCAATTCAGAGAATGTAACCGGGTGACCGGTGTATAAATTGAACAGGATCATTGATCCGAGAATCAAAAAAGCAATGCCCATTCACGCTTGCAAAAAAAAACGGCATAAAGAAAAACAGCCGGATCGGCAGGCTGTTTCTTTGCGCATTGATTATTTTTTATGCTGTGGCTTGCCAGGTATGAAAAAGAGAGCAGCGAATAAATACTGAATTGAGCTTAATGGAAAAACTGGTAAGCGATCACCAGATTGATTGCCAGCGGCAACGCTGCGAAAAGGTATGGAAGGAAAGGAACGGAGACAAAATCATTCTGTTGCATTCTTTCATGAGACCGCCGCGTAAGCTGATAGGCAGAGCCTTGAAGAAAATCCATCGAAATGTGGCTTGCCCCGGCATAGGCAAAAACGATCAATGCCAATCCGATCAGCCAGAGCATGTCCCACCGTTTATGAAATCCCCATAATAAGACAATCTGGACAAGCAGGCAAAGGATGAAATAAAGTCCGCCGAGCAGCAGGATTTGTTTTCGTTTCATGATAACCCCTCTTTTCTGAATGTGCTCTTAATTTTCTTCTTTTCCATAGTAATGAAACTTTTGACAGACACTTCTTCTTAATCTTATTATAACGTCATTACCGGTTTTAAGCTAACTTTTCTTTTCTGTTTTCCAATTCGTTTTTCTCTGTCCGGCATGTCGGATGAAGTTGATAAAGAACAAGATCCAAGCTAAAATAAAGAAGGATATAATGGAAACAAGTCCGAATTGAAATGTTAGGCAGAATTAAAATAAAATCGGGGAAATCATCAGAAATGATCGAAGAGCCTGTTCAAAAACAGATTGGCAGGGGAGAAATGGCGGCAGAACTGCTTGCGTCGCAGAGAATAAAACAGGGGGAAAGGCTGCCCAATCCGATCTGATCCGCCGCGGATATCGAGTCCTTGCAGCCAAAGCAGTGAATCGAAACGGCGCAGATAGGAGAATTATGGAATTCCAGACTATAACGGGAAGCTAAAGGCTTTCTGGAGATTAATGAGACAGCGGTTGAAATTCAAACAGAGAAAACGCTCGCAGAAGATGAAGATGACAGGGGAGAAGTTCCTGATTTTGGAGTATAATCCCCTTCTTTGTCTAAGCGGTCTCCATTTGATTCAGGCGAACGCCGATTTAAAACACTGGATGTCTGAACAGGACGTGTACAATTTTCGGGGCGGTTTTCGGATAGGCGACGACCGTTACTTATAAATGGGAGTACATGGGGAAAAAGGATACGAAGAAAGAGGGGCTTAAGATTATGAATTCTGCTCGAAAAAGAATCGCATGGCTGACCACCGGCGGTACGATTGCCTGCGCCCAACAGGAGGAAGGGCTGACGCCGCAGCTGGACGCCGGGGGATTACGCCGGTTATTAGGCACATTGATCGATCAATATGAAATCAGAACGTGGGATTTATTCACGCTGGACAGCTCCAATATTCAGCCGGAAGAATGGCAGCGGATTGCGGAAAAAGTGGCTGAGCTGATTGAAGAGGGCTGGGCCGAGGGCGTGATTTTGACCCATGGCACCGATACGATGGCCTATACCGCTTCCGCCTTGAGCTTCATGTTGGAAAATGTTACGCTGCCGGTTGTGCTGACGGGTTCTCAGCTGCCTCTGGCAGACCCCTTAAGCGATGGTCTGGAGAATATCCGGACGGCGCTGGCGATGGCGGCGAGCGGTCATGCCGGAGTTTTCGTGGCGTTTAACCGGCAGATTTTATTAGGGACCCGCGCGGTGAAAGTCCGTACGACCAATTTCCAGGCGTTTGAAAGTGTCAACGTCAAACCGGTCGGCTGGATTGACAGCCGGGGATTGAATATCCGGGCCGGGTTGCTTCCGCATATCGACGGTCCGTTTCAGCTGCGCAGCCAGCTGTGCAAGGAAGTCGTGCTGATCAAGCTGATCCCGGGCATGAATCCGAAGCTGTTCGACGCGTTGATCCAGATGGCCTGCCGCGGCGTGGTGATCGAAGCCTTCGGCATCGGCGGGCTGTCGTTTATCCGGCGGGATCTGACGGCGAAGCTGCAGGAGATGACCCAGGCCGGCATCACGGTCGTTGTGTGCAGCCAGTGTCTGTATGAACAAAGTGATTTCAGCGTCTATGAGGTCGGGCAGAAGGCGCTGCGCTACGGCGTGCTGGAAGGCAAGGATATGACCAGCGAGGCGGCGGTCACCAAGCTGATGTGGGTGTTGGGACAAAGCGAGGATCCGCAGATGATCCGGCGTTTGTTTGAAACCAACCGGATTCATGAACGCAACGAGAGTTTCGATTGACAAAGCCGGTTAAACGGCGTAACCTTAATTTCAATAAAAGCAGGTTTATCCTGTTCAGGCAGAAGCCATCCGCTTTAAGGATGAATGCGGCATCGGGATAAACAGAGGTAAACAAACAATAAAGAGAAACAGAATGGGGGTTTTACCATGGAATATTCATTCCCGAAGATTGATTTACACGTCCATTTAGACGGCTCGCTGCCGTTAAAGCTGGCCTATGCCTTAGCTCAGGACCGCCAGCTGATCACCCCGGACTGCACGCTGGAACAATTCCGTGAGCGGATTGTCGTCGGCCGCGACAACGGCAGTCTGAACGAGTTTCTGGCACGCTTTGAGCTGCCGATCGCGATTCTGCAGGATGAAGAAGCGTTGGTGCTCTGTACCCGTGAGCTGATCAAGACGCTGGCTCTGCAGGGGTTGGCATATGTGGAATTGCGATTTGCACCGCAGTTTCATACGCAGAAGGGATTGACGCAGCATCAGGCGGTCAAAGCAGTGATCAAGGGCATGCGGATCGCAATGTGCGAGCATCCGCAGATCAAGGCCGGTTTGATTTTGTGCATGATGACGCTGGGCGAACCATCGCTCAATCATGAAGCCAATCTGGAAACGATCCGGACGGCTCGGGACTTTAAGGGTAAGGGCGTCGTCGCGGTGGATCTGGCTGGTGCGGAAGGCATCACGCCGATGGAAGGCTACCGCGATTGTTTTGAACTGGCGAAGGAATATGGCATTCCGTTTACGATCCATGCCGGAGAAAGCGGTCCGGCCGCTTCAGTCAAGGCGGCGCTGGACCTGGGGGCCAGTCGGATCGGGCATGGCGGTCATTGTCTGGAGGACAGCGCAGTAATGCAGGAAGTGATCGACAAGAAAATTCCGCTGGAAATGTGCCTGACGAGCAACGTGCAGTGCCGCAATCAGCTTTCCTACAGTGATCATGCGCTGAAGCCGTTGATGGAACACGGCGCGGTTGTGACGCTGAACACCGATAACATGACGATCAGCGATACGACGCTGGATCAGGAATATGATAAAGCGGTGCGGTATCTGGGGCTGACTCGGGAGGATTTGATTCATCTGAATCTCAACAGCGTGCGCGCGGCGTTTGCGGATAAAGAGCTGAAGCAGCAGCTGACGCGCCAGCTGATGGAATGTCTGTAAGCGGAGAACAAATATAAATAAGAAACCAGGAATCAGCCGTCGGGGTTTGGGATATCAAGCGGTGTTCCTGGTTTTTCTTCGGTTTGTTATCTGACGTTGGCTGTGATTGTGGACTTTGGAACATCTTTCAGACTCTTAAAACGGGATGATTTGACAGACTTCGCGGATCGTTCTATAATTAGGAAGCTAACTATTAGGTGCCTAATGAAAGGGGTTGGACTTATGAATAAACCTTTTTGTATTTTATTTTCCCGGGCTTACCGCGCGCAGACGGCGCAGATTCGCCCGCGCATGGCCGACCAGGGCATATCAATGGGACAACCGAAAATCCTGCATCTGTTAACGCGCGGCTCGCAAACGCAGGTGGAACTGGCGCGGGCCTGCGATATCGAACCGGCGACAGTGTCTAAAATTCTGGATTTGATGGAACAGGCCGGGATGATCGAAAGGGTGCGCAGCGACAAGGACCGCCGCAGCATTCAGGTGCAGATCACGCAGTTCGGCGCACAGCAGCATGCCAGAATGAGCGAAATTCACGCGGAAGTCGAAGCGCTGGCCCTGAAAGGTTTCAGCGTGGAGGAACGCGAGCAGTTTATCGGCTACATCCAGCGGATGACGGATAATCTGCGCGGTGAGAAAACGACGCCGGAAGGGGAAAATCGGGCATGAGCGGTCAGGCGACGTTGAGTCAGGTCGAGAAAATGACAACACAGCCGATCCCGAAGCTGATTACAACGTTGGCGGTGCCGACGATTATCAGTATGTTGATCACCTCGATTTACAACATGGCGGATACGTTTTTCGTCTCCCGGCTGGGTACCAGCGCGACCGGTGCAGTGGGGATCGTCTTTTCCCTGATGGCGATCATTCAGGCAGTCGGCTTCACGCTGGGCATCGGCTCAGGCAGTCTGATCTCCCGTTTATTGGGAGCACGGGAACATGAGGAAGCGGAGAAGATTGCGAGCACCGGTTTTTTTGCGGCGATCGCATTCGGACTGGCACTGACGGTGTTTGGTCTGATTTTCATCGATCCGCTCATGGCGTCGTTGGGTGCGACGAAGACGATCCTGCCGTATGCCCGCGATTATGCCAAATACATCCTGCTGGGTGCAGCGATCATGTCGTCCTCTTTTGTGCTGAACAATGTGCTGCGTTCAGAAGGTAAAGCGACACTGGCGATGGTCGGCATTACGGCTGGCGGTTTGTTGAATATTGTGCTGGATCCGATTTTTATCTTTACCTTCCATTTGGGGATTGCCGGGGCGGCGATCGCGACGATTCTCAGTCAGATCATCAGTTTTCTGATTCTGCTGGGTTGTTTTCTGACGCATAAGAGTCTGCTTCATCTCAGCTTTCGAAATATCTCATGGAAGTGGAAAGACCTGTCGGCGATCATCAAAACGGGTCTTCCGTCTTTTTTCCGGCAGGGCTTGGCGAGCATTGCGACGGTGATGCTGAACGTCAACGCGGCGGTTTATGGGGACGCGGCCGTGGCGGCGATGTCGGTTGTCGGTAAGGTGTTCATGTTAATCCTGTCCGTTTTGATCGGCTTTGGTCAGGGCTATCAGCCGGTTGTCGGTTTCAATTACGGCGCGGGCTGCTACAAGCGGGTGAAGCAGTCGTTTACGTTTACCACGATCGTCAGCTTTGTGATGATGGGCATTCTGGCGGTTGCCGGCTTCATATTTGCGCCGCAGGTGATCCAGCTGTTTACCAAGGCTGACGCTCAGGTGCTGGAAATCGGGACGTATGCAATGCGGGCGCAGTGTCTGGCGTTGTTTATCCAGCCGCTGGGCGTCATTGCCAACATGACGTTCCAGTCGATCGGCAAGCCGGCGGAGGCGACGTTTTTGTCCGCCTGCCGTCAGGGTGTATTCTTTCTGCCGCTGATCCTCATTTTGCCTCAGCTGTGGCAGCTGCGCGGCGTTGAATTGACGCAGCCGTTGGCCGACGTGCTGACGTTTGTCGTCTGTTTTCCGTTTTTGTTCAAATTTTTTAACGATCTGAACCAGAAGATCGTAAAGCATGAAAGCGAATAATTCGCACGCTGGATAGAATATTGAATAAAAAATTGACACTGGTTAAATTGTAAAAGATCAAAGCCTGAAAAGGAAACGCAGTGAGATCAAAGCCTGAAAAGGAAACGCAGTGAGATCAAAGCCGGACCATGACTGAAAACTTCGCAACGAACAGTATTGGTATAACATCAGCCGCTGTTCGTTGCTTGTTTTTGTGATGAATGACCGCTTATAAAAAAGTCAGTTCGCGATCAGAGCTGGGCGTCGTTATACTATTCATTCTAAAATGTTTGTTTCTGCCGGGGACGTCAATCTTGTCCTATTGTCTGCCATTGATGATTTGTTTTTTAAGAGAATGCCGGCTGGCTGGATTTCAATTACGGAGTATAATAGAAGTAAAGGAAAGACTTGTCAGCTTCTTGATTAAAATAAGATCAGAGTATATCTTTATCGGGGGGGGGTCTTGTTTCTCGCTTTGATTCTTTCAGCTTAAGCAAAATATTACGGGCCTGTAAAAGGAATCGTTGGATCGTTATCTGGCCGGCGTTATTGCCGTGATGATAGAAGCGAATACTGGAAAAGGAGGAGTTCGAGGATGACAAACAACAGAATTGTAACAATCAGCCGTCAATTCGGCAGCGGAGGACGGACCGTGGGAAAACAGCTGGCAGCCCGGCTGGGGATTCCGTGCTATGATCAGGAACTGATTGAAAAACTGGCGCAGGCCAGTGGTTTTACGCCGGAGATGGTGGCGAAGCAGCAGGAGGCGTCGCCTTACAGCAGTCACTGGGCATTCGCGTTATCGGAGGGGCAGTTCATGGGGGCTTCAATCCAGGATCAGCTGTGGCAGCTGCAGCGAAAGATTATCCTGGAATTGGCAGAAAAGGAATCCTGCGTGATCGTCGGCCGATGTGCGGATGTGATTCTTAAGGATCATGCGGATTGTCTGACAGCGTTTATCCACGCAAAAAAAGAAAAACGGGCGAAACGGATTGTCGAGGTGTATGGCGAAACGAATGTCGAAATTGAAAAGCGGATTCGGGATAAGGATAAGCGTCGTGCAGTTTATTATGAGTTTTACACAGGCCAGACCTGGGGACTGGCTGAGAATTTCCATGTTGCGCTGGACAGCGGCGAGCTTGGCATCGAGCGGTGTGTCGACATTCTGGCGAATTTATATCAGTGTCGTTAAAAAAGATTCCGGACTTGGAGAATATCCAATACCGGAATCTTTTTTGCTTTGGACAATGCTTAGATCCGAACTTCGAGGTCGCAAAGTATTTGTTTTGTTCATGCAGAGCATTTTACAGAGTACAGATGCCTCGGATATCGACGTGTTATAGGATTTTCTATCCAGGAGAATCAGTTTTTCTTCGTACTGGATTGTTAAGTTTGTTTTTTTGATGATTTCTTCCTTCACCTATAAAGGAGTGAGGGTAAATTTCTGCTTGTTTCGTTGAAATTCTTATGTAATTCAGAACACTATCAAAGACATCTGTTGCCGGATGAGTTTTGGCAGAAAGTTAGGTTATTCTCCTGCTATCGTGTTATCCGCTGACTGGAATTGTGATTCTGTCATGGCTTGGTTTAGTTTCGGGCGTTCTTCTATTTTTAACTGTTCCAGTTGTTGAAGACTGATCTTGGTGCAAAGCTGGATGAGCTGATCATTACAATGATTTCTCAACATTTCCCTTGCGGTTTCTAATCGTTGCTTTTCGATGCCTTGTTCTATGCCTTTCTCAATACCTCGCTCAATGCCTTGTTCAATGCCTTGTTTGATGCCTTTCTCAATGCCTTCTGCCAAGCCTTCCTGCTTGCCCTCATAGCGCAGCTGCGCCATATCCATCAACCGGCGGTTATGCTCAAACGCCGCATCCCGCATTGCCGGATTACTGCTCATTCGCTTCATTACGCTGTCTGCCTCCTTAAAGATTTCCTGCCCGATCAAGGATTTAGATCATACTACTCATTAAACTTCATTTGGATCAGCTTCCTCTTTTTAGTCGCTTGTCCGATGGGATTTCTCCGAATCGTCCTCGGTTTGATTGAAACCGGAAACGATTTCTTTCTTTAACTGCTCCAGTTGTTGAAGACTGATCTTGGTGCAAAGCTGGATAAGCTGATCATTACAATGATTTCTCAACATTTCCCTTGCGGTTTCTAATCGTTGCTTTTCGATGCCTTGTTCGACACCTTGTTCAATGCCTTGTTTGATGCCTTTCTCAATGCCTTCTGCCAAGCCTTCCCGTTTGCCCTCATAGCGCAGCTGCGCCATGTCCATCAACCGCCGGTTATGCTCAAACGCCGCATCCCGCATTGCCGGATCACTGCTCATTCTC
>NZ_JADNPO010000033.1:0-34856 GCF_015558105.1 Holdemania sp. 1001095H_141210_F2 | reverse complement strand
GATCATTTCTTTCATCTCCCATCACTTCTAATATTGCGGTTTTTTTGAAAAAGCCCCGCTCATTTCGGTGAAATTTGATAAATATTAACAAATTTTGAAGAAAGTAATGAAACTATTTTCAATGTTTACTCCTTGAAGGTAATCTCCTGCCCTCCCTCCGGCAGGAAAACAAAAAAGCGGCTCCAACAATGTCCGCTCTGCCTCCCTGAAGCGAGAGGCCGGTTTCATTCGATAAAGCCACTTTTTTACGATTATCTAATATTACGGTGAAATGCTATCCGATCAGGAAAGTCCGCTTATGCGGCGGCGGAGTCCTTTTCGTAAGCCTGCGCCATCCGGGCCAGACTCTCTTCCAACAAAGACGTCGGACAAGCCAGGTTGATCCGCTCGAAGCCGCTGCCTTCCTCGCCGAACAAATACCCTTCGTCCAAGAACAACAGCGCTTTCTTTGTCATGAATTCTTCCTGTTCGTTTTGATCCGCGAAATAAGCCCGCAGATCCACCCATAACAGATATGTTCCTTCCAGCGGAGATACAATCGCCTTCGGGAAATGGCTGGCGAAGAACTCAACAGCCGTTTTGCGGTTGGTTTCCAACAAGTCTAACAGTTCGTCCAGCCAGCCCTCGCAATGACGATATGCCAGTGTCGCTGCTTCATAGGCCATGATGTTCAGATGACCGTTGATATAACTGCTCATCGTAGCCTTGTAGGCTGCTCGCAGCTCAGCGTTGGGAATCACGATATTCGAGCACTGCATCCCTGCCAGATTGAACGTCTTCGAGACCGACGTGCAGACGATCATGCGGTCGCTCAATTCCGGCGATAACGAAGCGAAGACGGTATGTTCATGACCCGGCAGAATCAGATCGAAATGAATCTCATCGGAAACAATCAGCACGTCGTGTTTCAGACACAGTTCGCCAACCCGCATCAGCTCCGCCTTCGTCCAGACGCGGCCGATCGGATTATGCGGACTGCAGAAGATCAACATTTTCACTTCCGGATCGGCCAGCTTGGCTTCCAGATCGTCAAAATTGATCGAATATACGCCTTCCTGATTGATCAGACTGCTGGTCACGGCCGTGCAGCCGCAGGCTTCAATCGTCTTTTTAAACGGATAGTAGACCGGTGTGAGGATCGCAATCTTTTCACCCGGTTTTACAAACGCGCGGACGGCGACGTTGATGGCCGTGACGACGCCCGGAAGCAGAACCAGCCACTCTTTTTCAATAGTCCAATGATGGCGGCGCTGCATCCAGTTCACCGTTTCCGTGTAGTAATCTTCACCGGCGTCGGTATAGCCTAAGATCCGGTGATCGAGAAACTGTTTCAGACCTTCAATGATCTCCGGCGGATTCATTAATTCCATATCCGCGACGGATAACGGAACGATTCCCTCCGGCACTTCCGGGTTTTGCTTACGCATCCCTTTCCACTTGCTGGAATTCTGGGACTGTCGGTTGATTCGAGTTGTGAAATCATAGCTCATACTCATTACCCCCACTTTCTGACTTCAGCTTACAACCAGGACTTGAAACACAGAACTTATTTCCGGATATAACCGCTCTTGATGCAGGCTTCTCTGACCGCTTTGGAAACAGCCGGGACAACGCGGGAATCAAACGGCGATGGAATGATGTATTCTTCCGTCAGTTCCTCCGCCGGAATCAGATCGGCGATCGCCTGAGCGGCCGCAATCTTGACGTCCTCGGTAATCTGGGTCGCTTTCGCATCCAATGCCCCGCGGAAAATGCTCGGGAAGGCTAACAGGTTGTTGACCTGATTCGGGAAATCGGAACGGCCGGTCGCGGCGATCAGCGCTCCGCCCTTTTTCGCTTCATAGTAATCAATTTCCGGTGTCGGGTTCGCTAAAGCGACGATGAAGCAATCTTTGTTCATCGTGGCGATGTCTTCCTTCGTCAACAGGTTGCCCTTGGAAACGCCGATGAACACATCCGCGCCGACTAACGCCGCCTTTAAGTCCGCCGGACTTTCGCCATGCAGATTGGTGTATTCGAGCAGCTCCTGCTTCAGCGGGTTGTAGCTGTCCTTTTTATCCGGATGCAATACGCCCTTGGAATCAAACGCCAGAATGTTCTTGAAACCGTAGTTGTACATCATCTTGATAATCGAGCTGCCGGCCGCGCCGACGCCGTTGACGATGACCTTCATGTCTTCCGGCTTTCTGCCTGTTAACCGCAGACCGTTGATCAGTGCCGCCAGCACGACGATCGCCGTACCATGCTGATCGTCATGGAAGACCGGGATGTTCAGTTCTTCAATCAGACGCCGTTCGATCTCCACGCAGCGCGGAGCGCTGATGTCTTCCAGATTGATCGCGCCCAAACCTGGGGAAATCAGCTTGCAAACCTTGATGATGTCTTCCGGATCCTTGGAATCGACGCAGATCGGAAACGCGTCCAGCCCGGCGAAGCGGTGCATCAATAACGCCTTACCTTCCATGACCGGCAGACCGGCGACCGCGCCGATATCGCCTAAGCCCAGCACCGCAGTACCGTCGGTGACAACCGCAACAGTGTTGCCCTTGCCGGTATAGCGGTAGGCATTTTCCGGATCTTTGTTGATTTCCAGACATGGCTGAGCGACGCCCGGCGTGTAGGCCAGCGTCAGATCTTCCGGCGTTTCGCAGGGAACCTTCGGTTCGATCGATAATTTGCCATGGTGCAGTTCGTGCAGTTTCAGTGCGTCTTCATAAACAGTCATTGTGTTATCCCTCCACTTTTTCTTTCTTCTTATTCTTGGCTAAACGTTTCTTGCCCGGAATACCCGGCTTGGTCATTTCCTGAACATCCATGATGATTTCCAGGTCATGCTCGGTAATCAATCCGCTTTCCAGCAGCACCTCGCGCAGCGTGCGGTTTTCGATCAGCGCCTGCTTAGCGATCCGGCTGGCGTTAGCGTAGCCGATATGCGGGGCAAAGGCCGTGATCGGGGAAACCGAGCGTTCAACGAAGAACAGGCAGTTTTCCTTATTCGCCTTGATGCCGTCGATCGCGTTCAGACGCAGCGTATGGCAAGCGTTAGCCATAATCTCAATCGACTCGAATAGATTCTTAAACAGCACCGGCTCGAAGACATTCAGCTCCAGCTGTCCGGCTTCCGCCGCCTTGGCGATTGTCACATCGTTGCCGATGACGTTGAAGCAGGCCTGGTTGCAGACCTCGGCGATGACCGGATTGACCTTGCCCGGCATGATCGAGCTGCCCGGCTGCCGGTCCGGCAGCTTGATTTCCGCTAAGCCGGCTTTCGGCCCGGAGGCCATCATCCGCAAATCGTTGCACATCTTGGACAGATTGACCGCCAGCACCTTCAGCGCGCCGGAGGCAAACGCCAGCGTATCGCAGTTGCGGGTGCCGTCGACCAGATCCTTGGCGGAGCTGAGCGTGATGCCGCTGATTTCTGAAAGCACCGGCACGATCATCTTCTTGTATTTTTCATCCGCATTCAAGCCTGTGCCGACAGCCGTCGCGCCCATGTTGACGGCCTTTAAATCGTTGAAGGCGACGCGGATCCGCTTGATATCGCGGCCGACCATCGTCGCATAAGCGTGAAATTCCTGGCCTAAACGGATTGGAACGGCGTCCTGCAGGTGCGTCCGGCCCATCTTGATCACGCCGTCGAATTCCTTCGCTTTTTTAAGCAGGGAATGCTGCAGCTCGGTCAATTCGCCCAACAGCACCTCAACCAACGCCAGCGCCGTCAGACGGCCGGCGGTCGGGAAGACGTCGTTAGTCGACTGACCGAAGTTGATGTGATCGTTCGGATGGATATAATCGTAGACGCCGATCTCGCGGCCGGCCAGCTGCGCAGCCCGGTTGGCGATGACTTCGTTGGCGTTCATATTAAACGACGTGCCCGCCCCGCCTTGGATGCAGTCGGTAATAAACCACGAATCCAGCTTGCCGGAGATGACCTCGTCGCACGCCTCGGTGATATACTTCAGGCGTTCGTCATCCAGGAATCCGCACTGGTTGTTGCAGTAAGCGCTGGCTTTTTTGACCTTGCCGATCGAGCGGATCATCTGCGTATGCATCCGCCGGCCGGTGATCTGGAAATTGGTCATGGCCCGCTGTGTCTGCGCGCCGTAGAGGGCCTCCTTCGGGACTTCGATTTCGCCCAGTGAATCATGTTCCCACCGGAACTGTTCCGGGGTTTGTTCTGTTGCGTTCATGCTTTTTGTGAATTCTCCTTTTCTTCTTTCCACTCGTCTTCCGTGAACACCCGGACGCCGTTTTGGATCAGCAGCTCGGTTGTCAAACCATGGCCTTCCCTCAGCGTGCGGGTGAAACTTCCATCATAAATCAAACCTTTGCCGCAGGAGGGACTTTTGGCTTTCAGCACCGCCAGCGTGATGTGATGTTTCTGAATCAGCGCCAGCGCGGCTTCGGCGCCCTTGCGGTACTCGGCAGTACAGTCCTTACCGGATTGCGTGCAGATCTGGCAGCCCTGGCGTTCGCACGGATCGCGCGGGATGCCCAGTCCGCCCAGCACTTCCGGACAGATCGCCACGGCTTCCCCGCGTTCAACCATTTCCTTCAGCGCTTGCACGGTATTGGCCTTGCCGTCATAGCGGCAGGCCCTCCCCGCCAGACAGGCGCTGACGGCGATCATTCAAAATCCTCAGCGTACAGATCGTTTCCCTGACTGTCGAAGCAGACGAAGACCGGGAAATCCTCGACCTCCAGCCGCCGGATCGCTTCGCTTTGTAAATCCTCAAACGCGATCGTTTCGGCTTTTTTCACGCGCAGGCCCAACAACGCGCCGGCTCCCCCAACCGCGGCGAAATAGACCGCCTGATTGCGGATGATCGCCTGCTTGACCGCATCGCTGCGCTTGCCTTTGCCGATCATGCCGGCCAGGCCCAGATCCAGCAGCTGCGGAGTATAGACATCCATGCGCGTCGCCGTGGTCGGGCCGGCGCTGCCAAAGGTCATCCCCGGAGGCGTCTGGGTGGGTCCGACATAGTAAATCATCTGATCCTTCAGATCAAACGGCAGCGGTGCTCCGGCGTCCAGCAGCTCCTTCATCCGTTTGTGCGCCGCATCCCGCGCCGTATAGATCACGCCGCTTAACAGCACCTGTTCCCCTGCGCGCAGGGACCGGCGGTCTTCCATCGTTAACGGCAGTTGAATTTTCTTCATTACAGCACCACCTTTTTATGCCGGGTTACATGGCAGTTGATGTTCACCGCCACCGGCATGCCCGCGATGTGCGTCGGGAACCATTCGATATTGACCTTCAGCGCCGTCGCGCGGCCCTTCAGCCCCATCGGTCCGATGTTGAGCTGATTGATCTGTTCAAGGCATTCACGTTCCAGCTGGCGGTATTGTTCGTTCTCATTCTCGCTGTCCAGAGGCCGGACTAACGCCCGCTTAGCCAGGTAGGCGGCATAATCCATCGTCCCGCCGACACCGACGCCGACGACCATCGGCGGACAGGCGTTCGGGCCGGCCAGCTTGACGGTTTCCAGAATGAAATTCCGGACGCCTTCGACGCCCTCAGCCGGCTTGCACATTTTGATGCGCGAGCAGTTCTCCGAGCCGAAGCCCTTCGCCGCACATTCGATTACGACCTGATCGCCTTCCACGATCTCCGTGTAGATCACCGCCGGAGTGTTGGTCAGCGTATTCTTCCGCTCAAACACCGGATCACTGACGACGGAATTGCGCAAATAGCTTTCCTGATAGGCTTCCTCTACGCCCTTGTTGACCGCGTCCTTTAACGATCCTCCAATAAAGTGAACGTCCTGACCGATCGTCAGCCAGACGACCGCCATTCCGGTATCCTGGCAGATCGGCAGCCGTTTCGTCCTGGCCAGCTCAGCGTTTTCCATTAACAGCGCCAGCGCCTGTTTGGCCCTGGGTTTGTCTTCCTTTTCGGCATAGGTGACCAGTTTCGCCATCACGTCGTCAGGATATTCAAAGGCGATGCCGCTGCAGCAGTCCCTTACGATTTCCTGTATTTCTTTGACTTCAATTTCTCGCATACTCCTAAGCCCTTTCTGTTTGTTATTGTAACACAAACAAATCGGGGAATGAACTGCTTAATCCGCGCATTCCAGGATGTTCCTTGACAAGATATAAATTCTTTCATCAAGGAACGCAGCACATTTGAAACCACTTTCAGAAACATCGTTTCACTGCCATTTTCAATGATTCGGGAATACAATAGAAATTGAGGTGAAAGCATGAAAAAAATTGAGATTGAAAAACTGGATCGGAATCTGATTTCCCTGATCCATAACGACTGGGCCGTGCTGACGGTTCAGGACGAGGGCAAGGTCAACGGCATGACCGTCAACTGGGTTCAGATGGGCTGGCTGTGGAACAAAGCGGTGGTCACCGTGTACGTTCGGCCGCAGCGTCACACCTACCCGCTGATCGAACGGGAAAACAGCTTCTCGCTGGCGTTCTTCGACAACGATCAACGGGAAAAGCTGGCGTATCTGGGCAAAGCCAGCGGCAAAGATGAGGATAAGCTGGCGCATGTCGGCTATACGACAACTCTGCTCGACGGAGCGCCGTGCATTGATCAGGCGCGTCTGGTGCTGGTTCTGAAGAAGCTGGCGACGATGGAAGTCAGCGACGCTGAGTTTATCGACAAAGCCGTGGAAGACGCAAGTTATCCAAACCGTGATTACCACAAGGCTTATACGTGTGAAATTGTCGCCGCTTATCTAAACGAGGCATAATTTTCAAACAATTCGCAAACGGATTTGATTTTCTTGTACTGTTTCCTTGTGCAGTGTCCTTGTGCAGTGTTCTTGTGCAGTGTCCATAAAAAAAGCTGTGGTCGCTCCGGCTGATTCCTGCCTGATTGATGACCACAGCTTTTTATCTTCTTTCTCAAAGTATGCAGGCGCGCATCTTTTTGCGATGCTGCTTTCCATGTCGATTTTTTTAAATTATAAGGATTGCGCAGATTCAGCCTAACAATGCCACTGAATTTTTGCCGGACAGGGTTCGTCCTTGACGGATTGAGCTGAAAGCGAAGCATACGCATCCTGCCAGATTTGACGGGTCAGCTCCTCCATTTCAGACGCAGGCAAATCCAGTCCCTGATCATAGACAAGGGCCGCGGCCGCATAGAACAGAAACCCCAGCGCATTGGTCGGCGTGGTCAGTGTGCCGCAGGCCGCAGCGATCGCGCGGGCAGCGGCCTGGGTGATCGGATCTGGGGTTTCCCGGGCGATCTGGCCGGCTTCCTGAATCCACGGTTTTCCTGTCTTTCCCGGCTGATTTTGCTGCACAACCATTTGACACGCCTGAATCAGCGCAGTCAGCCGGTTATCCCCGCCGGCTTTTTTCTGATAGATCGGCAAGATCCTGCTTTCAACATACCCAAGAGACCAGCGCGCCAGTGTGGTTTCACTCTGAGTTTCGATCAGCCGCATCATTGCGATGCATTCCGGCGAATTGACATCGCCCAACATTTTTCGTAATTTTGCCATTTTCCTTATTTCCTTCTGATTTAAATCAAAATGCCTTCGCAATGATCCAATTCGTGCTGAATCACCTGCGCGGTAAAACCGCTGAATGTCCGTTGCTTGATTCGGCCCTGTTCATCCTGATAGCGCAGCTGCAGCTTTTCAAAGCGCTGCGCCCGGCGCGTGCCTGACAGTGATAAACAGCCTTCCTCAGCCGTATATTTTCTCCCTTCGACCTTAATGACCTGCGGATTGATCAGCACCAGCGGCTGATCCGCAACAAAAACCGCGATTATCCGGACGGACTGACCGATCATGTTGGCGGCCATTCCGGCGCAGTGATCCGCATGCGCCCTCAGCGTGTCCTTCAGATCTGCCGCAACGGCCAGATCCATGTCCGTTGCCTCCCGGCTGGGGCGGCTGAGCAGAATCGGATCCGTTACTATTTCTCGAATCATGAAATAAATCACCCTTTCTTTTCAACGTTTGTTTTCTCCTGAACCGGTTTCTTCAAATTTCGTTTCAGGAGAATATCATGGCGCTGCGCCGCTGCCTGCAGCTGATTTACCGCCGCGGCAGCTTTTTCCTTTACTGGCATCGCCGGATCCAGCGACCGCAATCTTGTCATGACCGTTTCCAGCTCCGCCAAAGGAAGCAGCGTCACGGCCCGACAATAAAAGCTTTTGCGGCGGCCTTCGTTATAATCTTCCAGCAATTCCGCCAGGATTGCCAGTTTCTGTTCCATCTGTGCTTCAAAAGCGGCAGGCCCGATCCTTTTCAACTGATCCAGATCCTTCAGCCGGTGATGGCAGGTCACAAACGAAACGGTATCCTCAATGGCGGCCATCAGCTTGCAGGGATAGTGTTCGCATTGGCTGCAATATTCAATCCCGCCTTGTTCTGCGGCGCATTTCAAAAGCTTGCAGCGGGGTCTGCCCGGCGCTCCGCAGCCGGGACAATGACCGCCCAGATACAGTGTGCAGCAGCCGCAGGCCAGACCGCACAGCGAGAACTTCGGATAGGCCCGCAAGCCTTCATTTTTTATCGTCATTTTGTTTCTTCCTCTCCTTTACCGGAGCTGCCATTGATATTTTGCCATATCTACGCAGCCGTTGGGCTTAAATTCAACGCCCTCCGCTTCCAGCAGGCACCGCTGTTCATCCCATCCCGGCGCTGTCCGGCCCTGGCTGTTGACCACGCGGTGGCACGGATAATCACCGTAGAACGCAGAATGTGAACAGGCTTTGCCGACATGCCGGCCATGGCGGGGATATCCGGCCAGCTCGGCGATCTGGCCATAGCTGGCAACCTGGCCATAGGGAATCTCGCTGATCACCGCCAGCACCAGCGCTTCAAAATCTTCCTTCATCGCCGTTCTCCCTTTCAGTTTGCTTGATTAATTGTTTCCAGCAGCGAATCGCTTCCGATTCAAATTTATCGCGGTGATAGATCATCCAGTTCTGATTTTCCAATTCGATTCCTTCGATCTTTACTTCCGTCAGCTCGCCAGCCGCCAGGGGTGAACGAACCATCTGCCGGGGTAATAATGCGATCCCCAAGCCGGCCAGCGCGGCTTGCTTCAGAACTTGGGAATTGACGCTTTCCCAGGCGGGTTTGACCTGGATCTGGCGCAGCCGCAGCGCACTGTCCAGACTGTCGCGGATCGCGCTGCCCGGCTCCCGCAATAACCACGCCTGATCCCCCAGCTGGTCCAGCTTCAACGTTTCAAATCCGGCAGCCGGCAGGTCCGGACGGCAGACAAAGGCCAGCCGATAGCGGGAAAATGGCAGCTTCACAATGCTTTCTTCCTCACATATTCCTTCGGTAAAGCCCAGATCCACTTCATTCGCCAGCACTTTCCTGACGATTTCCTTCGCCCGATCCACCTGAACCTGCACCGGCGTCTTCGGACATTGCCGACGAAACTGCGTTATCAGAGAAGGCAGCCACATATTGGCGATCGTAATGCTCGATCCGATCCGTAATGGCGCCTGCTTTTCCAGATCAGCTGTGCTTTGTTCAAGATCTTCAATCGCTTCGAGAATGGGAACAAGCTTATGGTACAGCTGCATACCGCGTCCGTTGACCCTGCAGTGACGGCCGATCCGGTCTAATAACGTGTAGCCTAACTGCTGCTCCATTTCACTCACCACATGCGAGACCGCCGGCTGACTCATATATAAGACCTTCGCTGCCCGGGTAACGCTTCCCTGCTCGACCACGGCCCGAAATACTTTCCACTGCCGGATTGTCATCCTGATCCCTCCTTTGCGGCACGCTGTCCTATTTTGCCGCTGTCTTTTTAGCATAACTAAATAGTAATGGAAAACATAGATTTTTGCAATTTTACTTCATCCTTTATTTTACAGATAATAGATCCGGAGGGTGAAACTTATGAAATCATGGAAAACCGGACTCTGGCTTTTCGCCGTCAATTTGTATATCAGTACGTTTACGTTCGGAGGCGGATACATCGTCATTCCGATGATCCGCAAGATCTTTGTGCAGCAGAAACAGCTCTTTACGGAATCCGAACTGTTGGAGATGGCGGCGATTGCCCAATCCTCACCCGGTGCGATCGCTGTCAACCTCTCAGTTCTGGCCGGCCGGCGTACGCTGGGCATGGCCGGGGCCTGGATCAGTGCGGTGGGAGCCGTTATGCCTTCGTTTATCATCCTGGCGCTGATTTCTTCCTGTTATGATGCCTTCCGCACCCAGCCGGTCATCAATGCCTGCCTTAAAGGCATGGAAGCCGGGGTTGCGGCGCTGATCGTGCAGCTGGTCTATGAGATGAGCGCTGTGATCTTGAAGCAGAAGCAAACGCTTCACAGCTTAATTTTACCCGTCACGTTTTTCTGCGGTTTTATCCTGGAAATCCCGGCGATGACGCTGCTTTTGTTCTGGACGGGGATCTCGCTTGTACTCAGTTTTATCAATAATCAACGGAGGAACAGGGCATGAATCTGATTCTGGACTTGTTTGTCACCTTTTTAAAAATTGGTTTGTTCAGCATCGGCGGCGGTTATGCGACCCTGCCTCTGATTCAGCAGCAGGCAGTCGTCGTTCATCCGTGGCTGACGCTGCAGGAATTCACCGACATCATCACGCTGTCGCAGATGACGCCCGGTCCGCTGGCAGTCAACACCTCGACGTTTGTCGGCATGCGTTTAGGCGGGCTGGCCGGGGCGATCGCGGCGACCGGGGGCTGCGTGCTGTGCGGAATTTTGATCAGTCTGGCGCTGCAGCGCTTTTTCAGCCGCAACGGCGATCAGAAAGCGGTATTGCATCTGCTTGAAACGTTGAAATCGGCTTCTGTGGGTCTGATCGCCGCCTCCGCCGCGACGATTGTTCTGATCGCGCTGTGCGGGGTTTCCTCATGGAAGCAGCCGCTGCAATTCAACGGGACGGCACTGATTCTATTTGCGCTGTCGCTGACGGCGATCGTCAAAGGAAAACTGGGTCCGATTCCCGTTTTGATCCTCAGCGCGCTGGCCGGTTGTCTGTTTTATCTCTAACCTTCCTTATTGAGAAAATCTTAAGTTCCAAAAATGAACGAAATCAGGTAGAATAAAAGCGCAAGACCACAGATTAAAATCAGGGAAATTCTAAATCTGCGGGTATGGAGGAGGAACTATGAAAAAACTTGCTGCTGCTTTATTAACAATCGCTTTATTACTGACCACTGGCTGCTCCGGAGGCACCAGTAAAGAAACCGGCAACGTCATCGCCCGGCACTCCGAGGATGAAGACGGTCTTTATTACGGCAACCTTGGCGATACGATGCGCAACGAATTCTTCGACTTCATCGTTGAAGACGCCGCGCTGACCGACAGCTTCGGCGGGTATACCGCAAAAGAGGGGATGCAGCTGTTATGCATCACCGTGAAAGAAACCAACACCTTCGGCGAAGCGCTGCCGATGTTTGATCAGGATTTCATGCTGACTTGGGAATCGACGGAGGAATTGTACTATCCGTTAGTCAATCTTGACGACAAGTCGGTCATGCCGGAAGAATTTGAGCTGTCCAAAGGCAAGTCCGCGACGTACAAGCTGGTCTTTGAGGTTCCGGCGGAGGAACCGGAATTCCTGTTGATCTATCTGGAGGAATTCGACAATGATGAAACTGGCGACATGTTCGTCGTCACGCTCAACCCGAACGCTCAGTAAATCATCCAGGCTGGTTTTCTAACCGGGGCGTTCGTAATCCGACAGGAAACGGGGTGCGGCTGAGCTTGAAAATCAGCCGGTAAGGGAGCATCGGCACTTATCTTTATTTAGTTACAAACAGTAAATCAAGCAGAATCAGCGCGGCCCTTTCGGGTAAGCCTTGGCAGGCGCTGGATTTCTGCCTTTTTTATATTCTGCTTTTTCTTGATTTTCAGCTTTTTTAACATTCTGTTGTTCTTGATGTCCTGTTTTTTCCTTGGTTGTTTTCTCCTTAGTTGTTTATTCCTTATGTCCTGCTTTTCCCTTATGTCCTGCTTTTCCCTTATGTCCTGCTTTTCCCTTATGTCCTGCTTTTTCATGAGGCTTTGTTTTCTCGCACGACTTTTCCCTGATCCTCCCTCTTATTCAAAACCTTCCCCGGCAATTCTGCTGCGCAAGCCAAAACACTGCCAGACCTGCCGCTCCGCGCCGGTCCCGGATTGGCATGGCTTCCTTCTGCTTTTCATTGGTCTGCCCACAGCGTGTCCGTCATGAATCACCCGATACCTTGCATTCCTTCCTTCATCTCGATACAATGAGGGTAACAGGAATGAGAAGGAGAATCGACGCATGAAACCGAAAATAGAAATTTGCTGCGGAAGCGCGCAGGATTGTCTGGCCGCTCAGGCCGGGGGCGCGGATCGGATCGAGCTGAACTCCGCCCTGGCTTTGGGCGGCTTGACGCCGACGCTGGCCAATCTGATTCAGGCGAAAAAAGCCGTGTCGCTGCCGATCATTGCAATGGTACGCAGCCGGGGCGCAGGCTTCTGCACCACCGACGCGGAATTTGAAATCTTATTGACCGACGCCGAACTGCTTTTAAAGCATGGGGCGGCGGGTCTGGCCTTCGGCGCATTAAACGCCGACCGCACCATCAATGCCGCGCAAACCCGGGCCATGGCTGACCTGGCCCACCAGTATGGCAGGGAGTTTGTTTTCCATCGGGCGTTTGACTGCACCGTTGATTTCGACGCCGCGATGCGGCAGCTGATCGACTGGAAGGTGGACCGGGTGCTGACCAGCGGCGGGGAAGCGAAAGCGGAACAGGGAATTGAAACGATCGCGAGGCTGCAGCGAAACTATGGCAGTCAGATTGAAATTCTGGCCGGCAGCGGCGTCAATGCGGACAACGCGCAGCTTTTGTTAAAGCAGACTGGCGTTTGCCAGCTGCATTCCTCATGCAAAGACTGGCTGACCGATCCGACGACCGCCGGCAATCACGTCACTTACGCCTTTGCTTCGGCGCCGCATGAGCTGGATTATGATGTGGTCAGCGAACAGAAGGTTCGTGAATTAGCGCTGGCCGCCGCTGGATGAGTCCCTCTTTGGGATTAAGCAGCTCTTGCCTGGTGCACAAAGCGGCGGCTGAAAAGCCAAACGAAAACCGATTCTTCACCTTTGCATCAACCAAGGTCAGGAATCGGTTTTTTTCTTCTTCCGGGAATGTCCCGGCTGTTTTATGATTTTCACTTCGGGTTGAGGTTCAATCCATTCTTCTTTGTCTTCATTGACCAGACCCGCGGTTTCCAGCGACGCCAGTTCACTCAGCTTCGGCCACAGTCCATCCTGCCGAGCCAGCTCTTTGGTCAGCATCCGGATCACGCGCTGATGCCCCGAGGAACATTGATGAAAGCAATTCAACAGCTCCACGTCTTTGTTCTGCAGCACGATCTCCTGGCTTTTCCGCACGCGCCCATGATAATCCAACAGATAGTTGAAATCGACGCCGAAGATTTCCGCCATGCCGAACAGCGTGTTGATATCCGGTTCCGCGACATTATTCTCATACCGGGAAATCGCGCCGTCGCTCAAGCTTAAATCCTGCCCCAGAGCTTCCTGGCTGATTCCCCGTTCTTCCCGCAGCAGACGCAGATTCTCGCCCAATGAGAGTTTTGCTTTCATCCGGCCCCTCCCTTCCTTGTTTTCGTATAAGAATCATATCGTAAAACAACGTAAAAATTTGCCATTTCTCGCTAATGGATAATCTTTATTTTTCTCTTTATCCGAGATAAAATAGAGTTCGACCAGGAGGTGCTTATGGAAAATCCATTTCAGGTTAATTTGAACCTGCTGCCAAACGACGCAAAGACTGATCTCCCCCGGCTGGAAGCTCTGCTTTTCCTCTGCTGCAGCCATGCCGCGCTGCGTTGTCCCTACACAAAGACTCCCTGCGATCAGCGCTGCATCGCCCATATCGAGCAGACGCGAAAAGGTGCAGCCGAAACAGACTGACCGGACATTTACAGAATTCCGTCTGACTTCAAGGGTGATCTTCCTCCTTTTTCTTTTGTCCTGCAGTCTCCTGAAAAGCCGGTAAATTCGAATTTGTGGAAAAGTAGCGCAGCGGACTTGTCAGGACGGGGGAAAAGTGTTATATTATCTTAGCAGTCACTTATCAAGAGTGCTAAAAGGAGGAAATCATTATGGCTAAAAAACAGTTTAAAGCTGAATCCAAGCGTCTTTTGGATCTGATGATTCATTCTATCTATACCAACAAGGAAATCTTTCTGCGGGAGCTGATCTCCAACGCGTCAGACGCCCTGGACAAGCGGTATTACCTGTCGCTGACCGATGAAAATCAGCGCGTCGATAAGAGCGAATTAAAAATCCGGATCGATCTGGACAAGGACAACCGCACGATCACGCTGACTGACAGCGGCATCGGCATGACCCAGGAGGAACTGGAGACCAACCTCGGCACGATCGCTCACAGCGGTTCGCTGGAATTCAAGCAGAAGCTGGAGGAAGGCACCAGCGATGTCGATATCATCGGTCAGTTCGGCGTCGGTTTCTACTCCGCGTTCATGGTTGCCCAGCGGATCATCGTCGAAACCCGCAGCGCCCAGAGTGAACAGGGTTATTCCTGGATCTCCAACGGCGAGGACGGCTACACCATTTCGCCGATCATGAAGGAGACTGTCGGCACGAAGATCATCCTTGAATTGAAGGAAGAAAGCGAAGACGACAAGGTCGACGAATATCTTGACGAATACACGATCAAAAACCTGATCCGCAAGTATTCCGATTATGTCCGCTGGCCGATTGAGATGGAAGTGGAAACGACCAAAACCGTCGAAGGCAAGGACGAACCGGAAACGGTAAAGGAAATCCAGACGCTGAACTCGATGGTTCCGTTATGGAAGCGCAACAAATCGGAAATCAAGGAAGACGAATACAACGAGTTCTATAAGAACAAATTCATGGATTGGGAAAATCCGGCCAAAGTCATGCATTATTCCGTGGAAGGCACGACGTCCTACAACGCGCTGTTGTTCATCCCGGCCAAAACACCGTACAACTTCTACAGCGCCGATTATGAACCGGGACTGCAGCTTTACTGCAAGGGCGTGTTCATCATGGACAAAGCCAAGGATCTGGTACCGGATTACTTCCGCTTCGTCCGCGGTCTGGTCGACAGCGACGATCTGAATCTGAACATCTCGCGTGAAATCCTCCAGCAGGACCGGCAGATGAAAACGCTGGCCAAGAGCATTGAGAAAAAGATCAAGAACACCTTGGAAGACATGCTGAAAAACGATCGGGAGAAATATGAAGAATTCTTCAAGAACTTCGGTCTGTCGCTGAAATTCGGCGTTTACCAGGACTATGGCATGCACAAAGACCAGCTGCAGGATCTGTTGTTGTTCAAGTCCACGCACAACGATGAATACACGACGCTGGACGAATATGTCTCCCGAATGAAGGAAGGCCAGGATCAGATCTACTTTGCCAGCGGCGAGAGCATCGAGCTGATCAAAAAGCTGCCGCAGATGGAAAAGCTCCAGGACAAAGGCTATGAAGTCCTGTATTTCACAGACGACGTCGACGAATTCGCCGCCAACATCATGATGGAATACAAGGAAAAGAAGTTCAAGTCGATCAATCAGGGTGATCTGGATCTGGACGATGAGGAAGAAAAGAAGGCCAAGGAGGAGAAGACGCAGGAAAACAAGTCGATGCTGGACAAGATGAAGGAAGCACTGGGCGAAAAAGTCAAGGAAGTCCGCCTGTCCTCCCGTCTGAAATCCCATCCGGTCTGCCTGGTCTCCGACGAAGGTCTGTCAATGGAAATGGAAAAAGTCCTGAATCAGATGCCAAACCAGAATGAAGTCAAGGCTGGCAAAATTCTGGAAATCAATCCGGATCATGAGATCTTCGCGACGCTGCAGAAGATTTATGACAAGCATCCGGAACTGATGGACGAATACACCGATCTGCTTTATACGCAGGCGATGTTAATCGAAGGTTACAAGATTGAAGATCCGATCGCGTATGCCAATCAGGTCTGCGATCTGATGATCCGCGCCAACCAGGAATAAGCTTCAATCAAAACCCAGATAAAAAACAAGGAAGAAATGGAAGAACACCTGTCTAAAGCGTGTTCTATCCCTTCTTCCTTTTCTTTTCCCCCAGCTTAATGCTATAATTACATTTATTCAGGTTAGATTATTATTTAATGAATAACAAGGAGGAATAAGGCATGAATTCTCTGACAGAGATCAACGCCCGGCAGCTTCTCGGTCTGCTTGCGAACTGTTTCGATATGATCGATCCGCGCCTGATCGGCCATGAGCTGCGTTCAGCTTCCTATGCCGACCAGCTGCTGGAAGCCGCGGGGATCGAGGGAGAAAACCGGCGGGATCTGGACTGCCTTGTTTTTCTGCATGATATCGGCGCTTACAAAACGGAAGAAATTGCGCGGATGATCCAGTTTGAAACAGAAACGTGTTGGGATCATGCGATCTACGGCATGCTTTTCCTGCACCATTACTCTCCGTTTTCCACGATGGCCGACGCGGTCATGTTTCATCACAGCCGCTATGACAAAATGCTGGAAGCGGGAATTGACCGCAGAACAGCCCAGACTGCCAGTCTGATCAGTTTCTGCGACCGTCTGGATATCTTTCTCACCTATGGTCACGGAACCCTCGCCCAATTTTTACAACGAATCCGCCGCAGGGAGTACGCAGGCTGGTTTTATCCTGCGCTTCTGGAACTGGCTGAGAAAGCCGACCTGAAATCCGTTGCGGCCGCGAGGCCGGATTTTCTGTTTCAGCGGGAACGGCAGTTCCCATTTTCATCGCGCCAGATAGAAACGCTGCTGACGATGTTGATCGTCGTCATCGACTTTCGTTCCCGCCACACGGTTACGCACACGATGATCACCGCCTCGACGGCAGTGCAGCTGGGACGCCGGTGCGGCGTTTCCGCTGATGATCAACAGGCGCTGAAAATTGCCGGAATGTTCCATGACTTGGGGAAAATCGGCATTCCGCTGGACATTCTGGAAAATCCCGGACGGCTGACCCCAGCGGAAATGACAATCATGAAGACGCATGTGGAAAAAACAGCGGCAATCCTGAACGGCTGGGTCAGTGAGGAAATCTGCGATATCGCGCTGCGTCATCATGAAAAGCTGGATGGTTCCGGTTATCCGGACGGACTAACACTCCAGCAGCTGACGCTTCCCCAGCGGATTCTGGCCGTCGCCGACATCTTCAGCGCTTTGACTGGGGAGCGCAGTTACAAACAGGCTTACCCGCTGGAACGCTCATGCCAGATTCTAGCCGAGATGCGGGATGCGGGCCAGCTGGATCCGCAGGTCGTCAATGCCGTGCTGGACGATCCGCAGGGATTAGACGCCCTCAATCAACAAAACTGCCGGGAAATTATCGACAGCTATCAATGCATCCAGGCTGAAAGTCAGGCTCTGTATGGCTGCCTGACGGATCTGACGCAGGCGGAGAGCTGCCTGAACGAACTATGGCAGAAACTCAAAGCGGACGCTTCAACACCCCATTCCGCAAGCGCAATGTTGAAAGAAGACTTCCTTTAAAATCAAACTTCATCCTGAGGCCGGACAATCCGGTCTTTTTTCATTGTTGGCAAAGCTCTTGCCGCCTGGCAGCAGATTTCGGCCCCCGGCGTGTCCGCTCCATCATAAAAACGACGGGTGAACTTCGCTGAACGTTCCCCATCGTTTTCCAACGTGCCGCTTCGCTTATCTTTTCAGGCCATTTTCCTTTTCCGTTTCAGCCCGCGCTAACCACTGCAGCCTGTTTTCCAGCGGCTGCGGCTTCGCTGATATTTCTTTCCCGCTTCAAGGCGGATGTACTCATTTTCTTCGCCGCTTATTCACCGGTGTAATCGCGGTCGAAGGTGATGACCGTGTACCACTTTTTCTTCTGCCGGCTTAATTGGGCATTGATCTGATCGCGGATCTCGTCAAAACTCAGCTTGCACGCAAACGGAACAACGATATCAAAAATCAGATTCGTGTGCGTGGGTCCGCTGACCATCCGGAAATCATGAAAACTTAACTGTTCGTCAATCCGGGCAAGAATTTCCTGCATCATCTTCCGCGCTTCTTCAATCTCCTGATTATCCGTTTCAATCGGATCCATGTGAATCGTAAACATGACGTGCAGCTGCTCGTAAATTGCCTTTTCCACCTCGTCGATCGTATCGTGGATCTGAAGCAGATTGTCGTGAGCGCTGACCTCGGCATGCGCGCTGCCGATCAAATTACCCGGACCATAGCTGTGGATGATCAAATCATGCAGACCCAGAATTTCCGGACGGCTCAGCATGATCTGTGAGATTTTGCCCACCAGCTCTTTATCTGCCGGCTGCCCTAACAGCTCGCCGATCGTATCTTTTATTATGCCGTAGCCGGAAAACAGGACGAATATCGAAACGACCACGCCCATAATTCCATCGACCGGCCAGCTGACAAACGCTGACAGCACCAGAGAAACCACCGTCGCCGCCGTGGCGATCACATCGTTCAGGCTGTCCTGCGCCGTCGCCAGCATCACCGACGAATCAATCCGCCGGCCCAGTTTCCGATTAAAGCCGCACATCCAGAATTTCACGCCGATCGACGCCAGCAGCGAGATCAGCACAACCCAGCTGAACCGGACGGTTTCCGGATGAATGACCTTCATGACGGAGCTTTTTAACAGCTCAAAACCGACGATCAGAATGACCGACGCCAGCACCAGCGACGTCAGATATTCAATCCGGCCATGACCGAACGGGTGATCCTTATCCGCCGGCTTCGCCGCCAATTTGTAGCCAAACAGCGTCACGACGCAGCTGGCGCTGTCCGAGAGGTTATTGAACGCATCCGAGGTGATGGAAATGGAATGGGCGATTGTTCCCATGACCAGCTTCACCGCAAACAACAATACGTTGCAGGCAATTCCAGTCAGGCTGCTCAGAAATCCATAATTCTCCCGAACTTTCGGATCCTCAGTCTGCGCATAATTGTTAACAAATTTTCTAATCAGAAATTCAGTCATCGAACTCACTCCCTTGAGTGATTAGTTTACCACAAAAGGTTCGGGTTAGCCCAGACTATTTTACGTTCAGCACTCCGGCGCGGGCCTTATTCACACTCCGGCTTTCCCATAAGCGCAGACGGACCGGAAAATAAGGCATAAAAACAAGCAGCGGAAACAGGGTAAGCGGCCAGACTGACCCGGTCTGGGCATACGCTGGTTCCATGACGTGAACGCGCAGCGACGGAGGCATCAGAAAAAACAAGCCGCAGAACAACAAGGCCAGCGCCGTCAGCCAGTCCAGCGACCAGCGGATTTCCTGACGTTCGCTTTTTTTCATGGAAGCGACCCAACGGCATCCTGACATCGCGATCACGCCATTCAAGACTACCCCGATCTGCCAGCCCGGATTTCCAGCCATCGGCTGCAGCGCCAGAATCGCCCCGCCGGCCAGCCCGGATAAAACCGCCGCTTTCCACGGCCAGCGCCGGCGGCTCTCCGTTTGAAAGAAAACCAGCGCGCAAGCCGTGACCGCAAGCAGGAATACTCCTGCGCTGCCATATCCGGAAATCAGATATCCCATTCCCGCCAGCTGTCCGCCAGCCGCCAACATTCCTTTATGTTTTAACTCCATCGTTTGTCCCTCCCTTAATGCGTCCTAATCATACCACAGCCGCGATTTTTCATTGTCCGATTAATCGGACAGTGATACAATATTTTTAAGAAATTTTAATCAGGAGGGGATCTTTCGTGGCGAATCAGCGGTCGCAGAAACAAAAGCTGTTGGAAATCCTGCGTCTGCTTGAACAGGAAACAGACAGCGATCATCCGATCAAATGTGATGAAATCATCGCCTTACTTAATCAGAAAGGGATCAGCGCCGAGCGCAAGTCCGTGTATTCCGATCTCGATATTCTGCGTCAGGCAGGCTGGGATATCCGCTATCAGAAAAATCGGGGCTACTGGCTGCGCCGGCGCTACACCCTCGCGCAGCTGAAACTGCTCAGCGACGCCGTCGGCTCACTGGCTATTCTCTCCGCTGACCAGGCGGAACAGCTCAACGCGACGCTGGGGCAGGAATGTTCGCGCTATCAGCAGCCGCAGTTAACGCCGGTTCTGCCGGCCCGCCGCGATTCTGACGTCGACATTCTCGGCAACATTGATCAGATCCTGAAGGCGCTGCGCGAAAATGTGGAAATCGAGTTCCGGTACTTTGACATCACCGTGCATAAACAGAAACGCTACCGCCGTCAGTCGCAGTCCTATCAGCTTTTTCCTTACGCGCTGATCCGTGAAAACCAGCGGTATTATTGCGTATGCTACTCGTTTCATCATCAGGGCTTCTCCCATTACCGGCTGGATAAAATGGAACAGATCCGGCTGAGGAGCGAACCGCTGCCCCGGATTCCTTTCGATCTGAAGGAATATGCCGCCCGCAGCTTCGGCATGTACGCCAGCGACCCCGTCAACATGACGCTGCGCTTTGATTTATCTCTGGCGAATACCGTTTTCGATCGGTTCGGTCAGGACGTCATGATCACGCGCATCACCGATCAGGATTTTGATGTCAATTTGACTTTGAGCGTCGCCCCGCCCTTTTTGGGCTGGTTGTTTCAGTTTGGCCGGAAGGTCCAAATCCTGCAGCCCTCTTCGCTGAAGGCAAAACTGCGGGAAGCTGCTGAAGCTGCGCTGGCTTCGTTAAATGACGAATCGGCAAAGCCGCCCTTTGCGGACTAATGCCTTGCAAGCTGGCCGCTGATTTTCCGACATGGCTGCCCACCTGTATCCTTGAACATCCTTCACGCTTCAAAAGCCGGGAAGTTGAAGCTGTCGGAAATAAGCTTTAATCACTGGCAAGAGCGTTTTTTATCCGTTTTTTCGCTTTTAAAACCACTGAATATCGTTTATTTTGTGAACAGATCTTCCTTCCATTTTGGTAATTATCTGAAAATTCAATGTTTTGAACAGATGAAAATGATATAATAAATGCACATTCAAAGGAGAGAAGCCTATGAAGCTCTGTATCGGTTTGTGCGACGATAATCCGCTCCATCTGCGTATGATCGCGCAGGAACTCCGGCGTTTGTGCGAAATGCGGGAAATCGAAGCTGAGATTCACCCCTGGGACAGCGGCGCACAGCTGCTGAAAGACCTGGAATCCTACGAAATCCAGCTCTATATTCTGGATATCCGGATGCCGGGCATCACCGGAATCGAGGTCGCGAAACAAATCAATCTGGTCCAGCCCTCAGCGCAGATTATTTTCATTTCCAGTTATCTGGAGTATTTTTCCGACGTTTACGAAACCGAACATCTGTATTTCGTCCTGAAATCGCAGATGGCGCAGCGGCTGCCGGATGCCCTGGACCGGGCGCTGAACAAGCTGGGACAAGCCCAGGCCGGTGTCAGCTTCATGCTTCGCAGCCGCAGCCAGGTCATTCCGATTCCGATTCATTCGATTCTCTGCATCGAAAAGGAACTGCGTAAGATTATCGTCACAACCACGCATGACCACTATGAAATGTACGCAAAGCTGCAGGAAGTGCTGTCCCAGCTGCCGCCGGATGAATTCTTCCAATGCCACCGTTCCTACATCGTGGCATTCCGGCATATCGAACAGATCTGCGGCAATGAAATTCTGCTTTCCAACGGTAAGCATATTCCGATTGGCAGGACTTTTATGAAACCGCTGAAAGAAGCGCTGTTAAAGCGGCAGTTTTCGAAATGAAACTCCGACATACAACCGGGATTTCCCAGCATTGAAGCCTTCTGTCAAAGCGCAAACCTGACGTTTGCGTTTTTATTTTGGACGCTATCGCCGATCTTCACTTTTTGGACGTTATCACAGATCTTCACTTTTTCTACGTTATTGCCGATCTTCACTTTCCTATCCACCGTAAGTCCTTCCTTTTTTGCCCTGCGCCAGCTTTGCGGCAGCGGCGAAGCTGGCGGCAGACTGGCTTTTAACCGCCGGGTTTTACAAATCGGACAAGGCCAAAAACGCATTGATAAGAAAAGAACGCAAAAAAACAGCCGGGTCCGTCATTTTCAGGAAACCGGCTGTTCGTTTCTTCTTAAAATCCGCCGCATTCAAGCGTCAGGCCGTCATACTCAAGCCGCAAGGCATCAGGCTGCATTAGGCAAGGTCTGCGGTTGAATTTCACAGACATAATATTGCAGCTTTGCCTGATCGGCCGGATAGCGCTTATGGAAACGCGTACAAATCCGCTGCGCCGCGATCTCGCCGTCTTCCTGCCGCCGCAGATTCATCATCACCGCGTACTGACTTCTGGAAATCCGGCAGAAAATATCGCTGCTGCGCAGTTCGCTTTCCAACACCCGGCTCAGATATTCCAGCTGATCGTTTTCCGGCTGCGCGCCTTTAATGCTCCGCAGTTCCATCATCATCAGATAGAAGCTGTCCCGTGACCGTTGAATTTCCCGCACCCGCGCCTGATACAGCTTTTGAAAAACGGATCGATCGCAGAAAAACGCCAGCGGTTCGCTGATATCCTCGTTCAGGGAAGAAACCAGTTCCTCCATCGTCACCGCTTCGCCGTTTTCCACGCTGATAAAATAGATCAATGCCTGCGACTTGCCCTGGAATTCAATTCCATACTCCTTCCGAAACGCCGCCGCGACCTGTTCATAATAATGAATCGCTTCGTTGTATTGCCGCTGTCGGATCATCACCCGGAGCATCAGATAGTTGACCTGATCGTTAAACGGTTCGACTGCCAAAAGCGCCTTGTATAAATTCTGCGCTTGTTGAACCAGCTCGTTCTGTTCCAGATCCTCCGCGATTTTATCGGTGATGTTCAGAACTTTCTGCCACTGTTTTTCCCGTTCCTCCACAATCCACGCGTCTTCCAGATCCGCTAGAAATTCGCCCTGGATTAAGCTCGTCAACGTTTTGGCGTCGCCGCAGTCGGGCCGCAGCGCAATCTTGTCCAGATGCGCAATATCCAGATCGAAATCCGCCGACGGATTCAATCGGTAACCGCCCCGGACGGTCTGGATCCAATCCCGGCCGCCTCCGCCCGGCAGTTCTTCCAGCGCTTTGCGCAAGCGGAAAATGGCGAACTTCAGCGCGTTCAGCGGATTCCGGCTGTCCGGCCAGAATACTTCAATTAACTGTTCCTTGGTGATGGCCCGGTCGCGGTGAAGGATCAAATAGGCGAAAATGGAAGCGATCTGCTTTCCCATTGAAGCCCCGAAGTTGATTTCCTTTCCCCGCACCCGAAGCGTAAACTTTCCCATCATCGTGATTTTCCACTTCATGTTCATCCACGTGTACCTCACATTATCATCAGTGTAACAAATTTTCCGGCAAATGAGAAATACAATCTCAAAATTATTTGAGGTTAGCCAGAATCACGGCCGCGGCGATCAGATTTTCAAGCCCCGCCAGAACTGCAATCCGGACAAACGAAGGTTTTGATACCTTGTGATGAGCGATGATCATGCCTGCGGCCAGCCCCAGTGCGCCGCCCAGAAAAGCGAGCGTAAAAAACACCCTTTCAGGAACCCGCCAGCGATGGGTGCGGGCGCAGAATTTATCCCATAGACACAACACGATTTCCGCCAGGTTCACAAACCAGAAGGCATAGAAGCCAAAATTCATAACACCGGCTGATCCTTCGGATCATGGTTGAGTACCTCGCAGCCGTCACTGGTCACCAGCACAAGGTCCTCAATCCGTACCCCGCCGACACCCGGCAGATAGATCCCCGGTTCAATCGAGAAGCACATGCCTTCCTCAACGACGATCTCATCGACCGCGCTGACGTCGAATGGTTCATGCACGCTTAAACCGATCCCATGTCCGGTACGGTGGATGAAATATGAACCATAGCCCGCTTCCTCAATCACCTGACGGCAGGCCCGGTCAATGTCGCAGAACCGCACGCCCGGCTTCACTGCCGCAATTCCCGCCAGATTCGCCCGCCGCACGGTCTCATAGACCTCTTCCATTGTGTTCTGCCCGACGAAGTATGTCCGCGTCATGTCCGAACAATACCCTTCAAATTGACAGCCCATGTCGACGATCACCGACATGCCTTCTTCTAAAACCTTATCTGACGGCACGGCATGCGGATCGGCGCAGTTTTCCGCAAACGCGACGATCGTGTCGAAGGACGGATCGCTGTCCGCCAGTTCCCTGAATGCCGCGTTGATTTCCTGTTCCAGCTGCTTCTCACTCTTGCCCACCTGAATCAGCTCGCGCACCCGTGCCATGACTTTATCGTTATTCAGCGAAGCCTGGCGCATCTTTGCCTGCTCGGACGGATCCTTAACGCTGCGGATGCGGTCGACAAGATTACCGTCGACGATTTCCAGATCCGGGCGCAGCGCCATCAGACGGATCAGAAAGCCTGCGGACCAGAACTTGTCGATCCCGACCTTCCCGCTTAAGAATTGGGAAACGACCTGTACCCCATCCTCGGTATCGTTGTAGCGGACAAGCTCAAAGTCAGCCTGAGGGGTCATCGGAAACAGCTCGTTAAGCACCAGCTTCGGCAACCCTTCCGTCGTAACGACTAATGCGATCAGCCGTTCGCCGCAAGAGAAGCGGCGCCCGATAAAATATTCGACCGCGCTGTGATCGGAAATCACACAAGCACGCAGCCCTTCCTCCTGCATTTTCTTTTGAAGTCGTTCTACCCGTTCTTTCATGATGTTTTCCTTTTATCCTTTCTTTTTACTTCGTTTCAAACCGGGAGCAATCCGGTTTCTGTCTTTCTGCAAGCACTGACGGCTCTTCCGCCAAGAGCGGCGCTTGTTTCCTTACGGCGATGTCTTCCGCATGCGACTTGAGGGACGCCGGTTCCGCTTTCTCTGGCGTTGATCCGGCTTCCTCGGCCAGAACCACGTTGAGCCATTTGCGGTGGGCTCCGACGATCGGTATCGTGTCCAGCTGATCTTCAGCGATCCAGAAGCAATGCTCCGGCAGCGCTTCGTTGACCTGATTGTTCCATTGTCCGCGATAACATTCCATATTCCACACACGATGGGAAAACACATGCTTGCGCCGTCCCTTATAATCGAGCTGATCCGTGAGTTCCAGCGGCACCGCGCTTTGCGGCAGACGGTACAGTCCTTCCATCAGCCCGTCCGACCAGTCGTCGCTCAGCAGAATCTGATGTTGATCGTTCTCGATCCAATACGTATACAGCTGCAGTTCCAGCGGCGGTTTCGCCTTTTTCTTGACTGGGTATTGACGCCAGCTGCCATCCTGCCCCGCGCCGCACATCGGCGCTAACGGACAAAGCAGGCACTGAGGATTTTTCGGCGTGCAGACCAGCGCGCCGATCTCCATCATCGCCTGGGTAAACACCGCGGGATCGCTGCCCTCCATCCAGTCGTACACCTGACGCCAAACAAAATCAACCGTCGTTTTCTTCGTGATATCCTCGCCATATCGGAGCACGCGCGTCGTCACCCGCAGGACGTTGCCATCGACGGCCGGTGCGCGCAGGCCGTAAGCGATGCTGCCGATCGCCCCGGCAGTGTAAAAGCCAATCCCGGGTATCGTGCGCAGCTGTTCGACATCGGCCGGCAAGATTCCGCCATAGCGCCCGGCCACAACCTTCGCGCCCTCATGCAGCTTGCGCGCCCGGTTATAATAGCCTAACCCCTGCCAACCATGCAGCACATCTTCTATCGGCGCCTTGGCTAACGCTTCCACGGTCGGCCAGCGCTCCATCCAGCGCCTGTAATACGGAAGCATGGAATCGATCCGCGTCTGCTGCGCCATGATCTCGCTGACCCAGATTGCATAGGGATCACGGGTCTGGCGGAATGGCAGCTCGCGATGATGGATCTTATACCATGCGCATAGTTCTTCCTGAAAATTCATTTTCTTCACCGCGCTTATTGTACCGTGTTTTCCGTTAAAACTCAAACTTCACGCAGCAGGATTGGACGTTTGTTTCCGACGGATCCGCCGCCACAGTCCGTGAATGATCAAGCCGCCGGCGATCATCGCCAGAAAATAACAGAAATTCCCCGCCGGAATCCCCCAGAGCCGGGCGATCTCGCGAAATACCAGCTGGGTATTGGCAAGCTTGGGTGAGAGATAAAACATCGACAATTCACCATATCGGGAAAGGACAAGGTTCAGGATTTCCGCGATCCCCGTAAGTCCTGCGAGCAGTCCGAGCATTTTCACCGCGCCCCAAACATCATCCTCCATCGCTGCGCTGGTTCCGCACAGAATGCCGATAACGATCAGCAGATCGTGCCACAGAAACGAGAACAGCGTCAGAAACACATACCGGCTCATCATATCGGATGGATCAAGATATACGGCAATTCCGCCCAGCAGTGCATAATTTGCCAGAAATGTGATAATCGTTTTCCGCCTTTTTTTAAGCAATGGCAGAAGCAGGCAGAGATACATCGGCATGCTGCACAGCTGAAACGGGAAGTACCACCAGTTATAGACGCCCTGATCGACGATCAGAAAGCGGAACAGCTGCTTGAGAACTTCCCCGCTTGCCAACAGAACGCCGAGACAGAATAACAGCTTTTGTCTGCGGCTTTCATTCATCCCCCGCAGCCGCCACGCGCCAAGCGCAAACACTACCGTCACCCCGATCATCGCCGCATGAAAACTTCCATAAGGCACAGGAGCCTCCATCATTAAGCCCGACTTCAGATAACCAGCGCGCATAAGCATCCCTTCTTCGTCTTTATTATAACGCGCGGGTCAAACCGTGGTAAAATAGAAACAGGTTCGAAAGAAACAGTTCGGTTTTCCAAAAAAACGATCCCCGTCAAAAGTGTAAAGCAATCCGGGCGCGGACCGAAACGAAACCCAAACGAAACCGGAAAAGCTTGAAAACTCGATTTAAAAACAGGATCATGAACAAAAATCATAAAAAAAATCTGCAAGCGATTTAGAAAAAGGAGTGGATCATCATGGAAGAAACGCTGCAAACGCTGCAAAGCATTCTTGATCAGGGCCGGCGCATTGTCTTTTTTACCGGCGCGGGCGCGTCCACGGAAAGCGGCATCCCGGATTTCCGCAGCGTCGATGGACTGTATCGCCAACAGTACGATTACCCGCCGGAGGAAATCATCAGTCATCATTTTTTCAAGGCGAATCCAAAAGAGTTCTACCGGTTTTACCGCAGCCGCATGCTTTATCCCAACGCCCGGCCCAACGCCGCTCACCGCTTGATGGCCGAGCTGGAAAAAACCGGCCGATGTCTGGGCGTCGTGACGCAGAATATCGACAATCTGCATACCCTCGCCGGCAGCCAAAACGTCGCGGAGCTGCACGGCTCAATCATGCGGAATTACTGCGTGCACTGCCATCATGAGGAAGGTCTGGATTTTATTCTGAATACGAAGGATCTGCCGCGGTGTCCGATCTGCGGCGGCCTGATGAAACCGGACGTCGTTCTGTATGAGGAAGCGCTTGACGAATCTGTCATGGACAAAGCGTTAACCTGGATCCGGCAGGCGGACGTATTGATCATCTGCGGCACTTCGCTGGCAGTCTATCCGGCTGCCGGGATGGTGCGGTATTTCACCGGCGATCAACTCGTCGTCATCAATAAGACGGCGACGCCAATGGACGATAACGCCGATCTTTGTATTCAGGCGCCGCTGGCGGAAACGCTGGGCCAGATGCACGTTGAATCAACAAACCATTCCTGAAAAGGACTACGGGGATCGCGTTCCGCAAGTGAATCCTGCAGGATGGCTTTTACCTTTATACCGCAGTGTCCGGCAGGCTCCCTCATGGATTCAACTTAAAAGGAATTCCCGTTCAATTCGTGGAATTCCCTTTTTGTATTTGTCGAACGATCTTTCGGACTTCTGCGACCACCTGTTCCTCAAGCGCAGCGATCTCGCTGGAGCTGAACGGCCGCGCCTCCCGCCTTCCCCAAATTGAAGTCGCGGCGGCATAATAAAGTCCCTCCACCTGAAAATAAGCGATACTGGAATAAGCAAAACTCCCGGTGTCCCCGGTATGGAAATCAGTCTCAACAAGTTTAACGAGCACCTCGGTATCCTTCTCCAGAAAGCGCGTCGTGGCAACGGTTTTATCTTGAATTTCCAGAATTTTTCTCAGAATATAGCTGTGAAACTGAGGCGTGCTTGAAACTTCCAGATTGATGTAATCGTAAAGTTCATCCGGATCCGCGGTCAGGTTCTGAATGCTGAACACCTTGTTCGTCTGAAAATGCAGATGCGGAAGATTGAAGAACAGTTCGTAAAGCTCGTTCGCTTGTTCCAAATCGAAACTTGATTCGATCTGAGCTAATGTAACTGCCGGCGGCGTAAACAACGGATAAAACAGAACGATAGCGAAGCTCAAAGCATACGCTGATCGCCATCTTTTCTTCATCATTGCGTCTCCTCCTCAGTTCAATGGCCGATCGCAATAAACAACAGCCCTTGACAGCTAAAACTTTGTTATCTGGATAAAGAATCTTCCTTCTAAAGAATCTTCCTTTTAAAAACAACGGGTTTGTTCCGCCCGTTGTTGTGTGGTCGCTGTGTTTCAAAAAATAACCTGGCTTTAATCCTTCACGTCATAAGCACTGAAGACGCGCTGGCCATTGTAAACCTCGGTGCCCCTGGCCTGCAGCATTTCATCGACGGTGACCAGCTGATAACCCGCGTCGATCAGCTGCGGAAGCAGCGATTCGACCGCCGTCACCGTTTCCGCGTGAATGTCATGCATCAGAACGATCGAGCCATCCTTGACCGCGGCCATGGTATTCTCCACCGTCTGCACCGGGTCGAGGGTTTTCCAATCCAGCGTGTCGATACTCCACATGATTAACGGATAAGCGGAGTTTTCTTTCACCGTTGCGTTCGCCGCGCCGTAAGGCGGCCGGAAATGCTTGATCGTATACTGCCAGCCGGTCAGCTCCTGCACCAGTTCGGTCGTGCGGTTGAGCTGAAATAACAAATTGTCGCCCTTCAGCTTTGTCAGCTTCGGATGATTGTAGGAATGGGAAGCCGCCTCGCTGGCGGAGTTGATGACCATCAGTGTGGTTTCCGGATATTTCTCCACCCGCATGCCCTGCATGAAGAACGTGGCGGCGGAGTCGTAATGCTGCAGAAGATTGATCAGCTGCGGCGTGTTGGTCGGATGCGGCCCATCGTCGAAGGTCAGCGCGACCATCGGTTTATCAGGATCGATCACCCGCGGCGCAATCCGGACGTTATTTTCCGGCAATGTACCCTGCCCGAGATCCAGCAGGAAATGCTCGCCCAGATTGGATACCGGAAACTCCCAGCGGTAGGCGTTTTCTCCCAGTTTGCCCGCTGGAAAATTGAAGATCAACGTGCCATCCCGCAATGTAAAATCCGCAAAATTGCCAGAATCCCAGGCCGTCGCTTCAATCAGCGGCAGCGTGTAGGCAGTCTCTTTCCAGTGATCGTCTGCTTTCAGCTGAGCCCGCAGATTCGCCGACAGCCATTTCAGCGCGTCTTCATCGAATAATGACGAAGAATCGATCCACTGATGTTCGCTTAAATCATACAAATACGACTGCCGTTGTTCCTGTACCGTTTCATTTTCATTCCGTGAAATCGTATATTCCAATGACACATAACGATCCTGATTCACATTCATCTGATAATCCGCCTTGATCATCAACGGTTTCTTTTCCTTTTGATAGCCCTCGGTCTGCGTCTTCAGGTCGTTGAAAAGCGTCTCGGCGTTGTGCGCCAGTGCTTCTTGAAAGGTACTGTCGGCACTTTGCGGATAATAGACCGCAAGCAGAACATCCTTGCTTTTATCCTTCAGTTTCTCCGAGGAAGAGATCTGCGGTTTCAGAAATGACGGCTCGCGGTTTGTCAGAAGCCAGGCCCCTCCGGCTCCGATCAAGACCAGCGCGGCAATGGCGATCACCATCAGAATCGCCAGATTTCCTTTATTAATCCGGCGTCCTCTTTTTCTTCTTCTATTCTGTGTTTTCATTCTATCCAATCGTCCTTTCCGTACGATAGAAAATTTCTACCCCTTTATAAGATCATTGAAAAGCGCAGAAAGTTTAAATTTTCCGCTTTCTTTTTTATTGTCGTCCACTTTTCGGCTTGTCAGACATTTTTCAAAATTTGAACTGTCTGTATGTTCATTTTAGCTAAAATCATTCGGGAACTCAATGACAACGACTTGACGAAGTCTTACAAATTCATGACGGAAATCGGACTGATCTGATTCGCGCTGATTTCAGGTTTTGACGATTTCCCAAATTTCACAAAGTGGAAACAAAAAATGACGCAGCGCGGCGTCGGACTGGCATTTTTAAATTGACATCGAAAATCAGAGGGGTTATCATCAATTTAGATGTAGTATCATCCATTTTTTACTTTTCCGTGTTTATCTTATTTGCTTTTCTGCGTTTTCCATTCGCATCCAGCACATTCACAATCGTTATGAATATAGAAAGGAGTTCTGATCATGGATCAAACAGCTCGAAAAATAACCAAAATCGCCCGCGAAGTCCGCAAGTTCACCACCCGTTCGTTAAAAGCAGAAGGTCTCGGAGCGGCGGAACTGGATTTCATTCACATCGTTCGGAAAAATCCCGGCATCACTCAGGCGGGCGTCCGCAGCGTGCTTGGAATTGACAAAGGGGCCTGCGCGCGGCGGGCGGCCAATCTCGAACAGAAAGGCTATCTGATCCGGACTTTGGATCCTGACGACAAGCGGGCCCGACGCTTAATGGCCACGGCGAAGGCAGATGCTCTAAAGCAATCCAAAGCCGCGATTGAAGCCGAATTTTACGCCTGGCTGCTGGAAGAGTTCAGCGAAGCGGAAACGGAGGTCTTCGTCAGCTTGTTAAACCGGCTGTATCTGCGCTGCAAAAAGGAAAGCCAAGCTGGATTTCCACATGTGAGCCAGCGGCTGGATTCCCCGAAGGAGGACTGATCCATGACGCACAAATCAAAGGCGCAGCGCCGGCCTGATCGGCTGAGCACCTATTTTTACCAGGAGCGGGGCGTCCTGGCCGGCGTCGCGTTTTCCGGTATTCTTTACAACCTCGGACTGACGGCCGGGCCCTTTTTTGAGGGACAGCTTACCCTGTGTCTGACGGCGGTTCTGGCGAAAGAAAAAACCGGGGCCGATATGGCGGGATTGGCGCTGGCGTATCTGGCGGTGATCCTGATCGTCCAGGGAGCGCGTTGTCTTAAGCGGTTCGGGGTCCGGCGTTTTGCCAATGATACAGCCCGTTCGATGCGGCGGGTGCTGTACCGCAATCTCGTTTATCAAAATCCCGCCGCTTTGAGTGCAGATGAGGCCGGAAGCCTGATGACCAAGGCCATCAGCGACGTCGACGCGTGCGCCGAAGGCATGCGCAAATTTACGACGGAGGTGTTCGATACCGGCGTGGTCATGATCGCCTATCTGGGAATGTTGCTGATTTACGACGTTCGGCTTACGCTTTTAGCCTGCCTGTTCATGCCGCTGGCCGCCTTTTTGGCGGAGAAATTGAAACATCCGATCACCCGCAGCGCAGCGGCTTACAAAATCAGCGTCAGTCAGCTTAACACGATGATGCTCGATCGGGTGAGCAATGCGCCGACCTACCGTGTCTTCGGCTGTGAAAATCAACGGAATCAGGCAATCGGAAAACAACTGGCCGTCGTTGAAAAAAACGCCGTCGTTTCCAATGTCTGGGAAAACGCGATGCAGCCGCTGTACAACATCATCGCGATGATCGGCGTCCTGTTTGTGCTGATCCGCGGCGCGCAAAACATGTTGGGCGTTGGCTGGGCCGTCTGGGATATCGCCGCCTTTACAACTTATCTGGCCTGTTTTACCCGGCTGGCATTAAAGAGTTCACATGCCGCCAAGCTGTTCAATGCGGTTCAGAAAGCGAAGGTATCCTGGCAGCGGATTAAGCCACAGCTGCAGCCGGTGATCCTTCCTGATTCAACCCTGCCGCCCGCTGTCGGCCCCGTCGAGTTAAAAATTGAAGATTGTACCTTCGCTTATCCCCATCAGCCGCCGTTGTTTGAGCATCTGACGCTGCAGGCTCAGGCGGGACAGATCATCGGGGTCACCGGTCCTCTGGCTTGCGGAAAGTCAACGTTGGGCCGGTTATTCTTAGGCGAACTGTCCTACGCCGGCAGTCTGCAGATCAACGGTCTGGAAATATCGCAGCTCAACAACGCGCAGATCAGCCGGCTGGTCGGTTATCTGGGCCATGCCCCGCAGCTGCTCAGCGACACGATTGAAGAAAATCTTCAGCTTGGCGAGAATCTGGACTGCATGTCCTGGTTAAAGCTCACCGCGCTGGACGCAGAAGTTACCGCGATGCCCAAAGGGCTTCAGACTCGAATCAGTGATCAGGGGACGCGTCTGTCCGGCGGTCAGCAGGCCCGCCTCGCTCTGGCGCGAACCTTGGCCCGGCCTTGTCCGGTGCTGGTGCTCGACGATCCGTTTTCCGCCGTCGATCCCGCCACGGAAGCTGAAATTCTGCGCAATCTGCGCATGCTGGCCCAAGACCGGGTCATATTGCTGATCTCCCATCGTCTGATCCATTTTGCCCAGTTTGATCAGGTGCTCTGGCTGGAAAACGGCACTGCCCGAGTCGCCGATCCCACGACGATGATGGCGGAGAATCCCGCTTATGCCCAACTGGTTGAAAAGCAGCAGAAGAAAGCAGGCGCCGACGATGAAAAAGAATAACGCTTCCCTGACGCTGAAAGCCAGCGTCAGCACCGTGATCGTCCAGCAGCGCCTGTTCCTCTCGCTGCTGGTAATCGTGATTCTGGCCGGGACGGGCGCCGCCCTGCTTCCGCCGTTGGTGCTCGAGCAAATCGTCAACCGGCTGACCCATCGGCAGTCCATCGGTTTTCCGCTGGCGCTGGCATATTTTCTATTTCTGGCGCTGGCCGGCGCGCTGGAATCTCTGCAGACGGCGCTGATCACCCGGACCGGACAGAAAATCACCCGGCAGGTTCGTCAGGATCTGTGTGCCAAACTCGATACTCTGCCGGCTGCCTGTTTTGCGCGTGAGGATCCGGGGAAAACCGTTTCTCTGTTGGTTAACGATGTCGATGCGCTGAGCGCGCTGTTTGACGACGGCGTCCTCAACATGGCTGCCGACAGCTTGAAAGTGATTGGAGTTTTGATCATGATCTTTACCCGCAGCCTCGGATTGGGTTTGATTCTGATCGTGATCACACCGTTGTTGTTCGCCCTGACCCGACATTTTCAAAAACGGATGCTGCAGGCTCAGAAAACAAATCGGGCGGCGATCGCGCAGGTCAACCATCTCGTTCCGGAAACGTTGAACTGCCTGCGGATGATCCGCTCGCTGAACAAGCAGGAAATGATGGAAAAGCGGTATGACCGGCACTTGCAGCAAAGTTATCAAAGTCTGGAAAAAGCGAATTTCTATGATTCCGTCTACTCGCCGATCATCGTTTTCAGCAGCAGCGCCGTCGTCGCCGTCATGATGATCCTGGCGACACTGTCCGGCGGCTGGCGCTCATTATTCGGCATGTCGGTGGGTTCGGCAGTGGCGGTCACCGCCTATGTCGGCAAGATTTTCACACCCCTGGAAAACATCGGCATGGAAATTGAGAATATTCAATCAGCGGTTGCCGGCATTCAGCGGATCGAAGCTTTCTTCCGCCAGCCGCAGCGGAATCTGCCGGATGCAACGCTGACACTTTCCACCCTGCCGGCCGGCGAACCGGCGCTGGCGCTGAATCACGTTACCTTCGGTTATGAAAAGGAAGAAACCGTCCTGCGTGATTGTTCGTTTCGTGTTGAACAAGGGGAAACGGTCACGCTGGCCGGACGAACCGGCGCTGGAAAAACTACAATTTTTAAATTGATCCTTGGTTTATATTCTCCTCAGCAGGGATCCGTTACGATTTTCGGCACCCCAGCCGATCAGATCAGCGATCGTCAGAAACGGCGATTGTTCGGTTATGTGGAACAAACGTTGCGGCCGGCCAGCGGCACGGTCGGCGATCAAATCTCCTTGTTTGATGAAACGATCACCGCCGATCAGATAGCCCATGCTGTGCGGTTAGTCGGTCTGGACTCGGTCATCGCCCAGCTGCCGCAGGGAATGGCAACGCCCTGGGATCCGGCGCTCTTTTCTCAAGGTCAGCTGCAGCTGTTAGCGATCGCCCGGGCCGTAGCGGCCGATCCGCGCATCCTGCTTCTGGATGAAATCACCGCCAATCTGGACAGCGGTACAGAAGCGTTAGTCATGGAAGCGCTGCGCCGGGCTTCTGCCAACCGCACTGTGATATCCATTTCTCACCGTTTATATCAACAAAATAGAAATGGCAGACTGATTTCCATTTAGAAAGTGCCGCTTTCTTTTCGATCCCACTGCGATAGTTTTTTGTAAGTACAGGATAAACAAAAACGCCGCGTGTTTCAACTTCTCCTGATTTCAGATTTTTCCATGATTTAACGACAAACTCCCGCTCTCATGCGGGAGTCAGTGTAATCTTGGTTTATGAATATTGATGATGAGAGAAATTCTTACACGCTATGAATGAGCGGCTCTCTACAACCAGATTCAGCTAAATCAATATCGGCTTATTCTTGTGCAGCGCTTACCTGACTGATTTTTTCAGTCTTCGCCTTATCATCCTTTTATTGTCAACACTGGATTCCAATCAATCATGAGAAAAAGAGAACTGAGTATTATTAATGGTCCGATTCTTTAAATCAGAAAGCTTTTTAAGCTGATCATGAAAATCTTCCAGCGTATTAATCTTATATAAAACATGGACGATCTGATTGATATCTTCTTCCGTTAAGTTAGATAAACACGCCTCATCTGTTTCCGTCAACGCTAATTTCTGATTTAATACATCCTTCAGCAATAAGATTTTCCCTTTCCGCATCCCTTTTTCTATGCCTTTTTTATACACCGTCTTCTCATCCATCTCGTCGTATTTCATCCGCATC
>NZ_JADNPO010000032.1:0-36757 GCF_015558105.1 Holdemania sp. 1001095H_141210_F2 | reverse complement strand
CTGCGTCTTTCTTGTTTCGGTTTTTCTCTCACCAACACTATTTTTGAAAGAGCCAAAAAGAATCGCGAAATCTGCGGAATTCACAGACCGGTAATGAATGACGGACGCTCCGGCAGGGAACACTAACTGCGAGGTGGACTATGAAGAAAAAATCAACTGCCGTCCGTTTTAACGGGCTGTTTCTGTTTTCGTATGCGGCCGGCGCGATCGGTACGACCCAGACGATTCCCTATCTGGTCTCGATGGGCTTTGAAGGCACGCAGAAGGGGATTATTTTGTCCGGAATGGCGATCTCGACGCTCATCACGCAGTTTTTGTTCGGCTATCTGTCGGATAAATTCAAGGGCTGCCGCTGGTTTTTCCTGATCAGCTTCGGCGTCTTTTTCATCGGCGACGTCGTGCTGTTCGGCTTCCGCTGGCCGCAGTTCTGGTACCTGTTGGCGATGATCTCGCTGACCGGCGGCATTGCCCGGACGTGGCAGGGATTAGAAGATACATGGGTGCTGCAGATTGATGAGACCAAGCCGGTTTACAGCCGGATCCATGCCTGGGGTGCGTTTGGCTGGGCGATCGGCAGCTGGACTGCGGCGATTTTATTAAACTGGCTGGATTTCCCAGTCATCGCCGTGCTCGTGTTTCTGACCAGCTGCGCGACGCTGTACTTCGCGTGGAAGCAACAGGATGCTCAGCGCGCCAGCGGCAAGGTCGTCAAGGTAGCGGACTTAAAGGAACTGGTAAAAAATAAAGCCTATATCCTGTTGGTGCTGATTCTGCTCGTCCTGTTTGGGATGGGGACGGCGGACATGTATATCGTCGTCGACAAGGTGATGGCGATCGGGGGAACCAGCTTTCATGTCGGAGCGAAGTGGGGCCTGCAGTCGCTGATGGAAATTCCGATTCTGTTAGTCGGGGACAAGCTGATGAAGAAATACGATCCAGCCAACCTGATGCTGGGGGCTTCCGTTCTGTTCGGCGTGCGCTTTGTCGTTTACAGCCTGATTCAGAATCCGTGGTGGATGATCGCCGCGGCGGTCTTCCAGATGGTCACGTTTCCGATCATCATTATCAGCTCCAAGCTGATGATTGACGAAATCATTTCGGAAAAGCTCAAATCCAGCGGTCAGATGGCGGCGATGAGCGTGTATATGGGCTTGTCGTTATTGATCATGCCCGTGTTTTGCAGCTGGCTGTCCGAGGCGATCGGATGCGATCCGGCGCTGCTTGTCGTCGCCGGATTTGCGGCGCCTGCGATCGTTTTGATTTTGATGTTTAAAAAAGCCCGCGGACCACTTCAAAAAAAATCCCAGAATTCGATTTGCCGGTGAATGACCGGCTTTTCTTTTACTTGAAAGCGATTTGGCTTTGTGTTACGCTATCGCAGGGTAAAGAAAAGGAGCCAAAGACGATGACAAAAAAATGCTACCTGTTGGATCTGGACGGCACGATGTACCGCGGAACGGCGATCATCGAGGGCGCGAAGGTCTTTATTGATTACTGCTTGAAGGAACAGCTGCCGTTCTTGTTTCTAACGAATAATTCCGGACGCACGCCGCGCCAGGCTGCGGATCACATGCTGAAGATTGGTTACCGGGGAATTGAGCCGAAGCACTTCTACACCTCGGCGATGGCGGCGAGCGATACGATGATCCGGCGGTTTCCCGACAAGAAGCGGGCGTACATGGTCGGGGATGAAGGGCTGCGCGAAGCGCTGCTGAACAATGGCTATGAGCTGGTGAACGACCAGGCTGATCTGGTGTTTATCGGCCTGGATAAGGAAGGAACCTGGGAGAAGTATTCACTGGCGCTGCGGCAGGTGCTGGCCGGGGCGATTCTGGTCGGTACCAACAACGATCGGATCTTGCTCAGCGAAGCGGGAGCCAACTGCGGCAACGGATCGACGGTGGCGCTGATGGAATATGCCAGCTCGCGCGAGGCGGTCAAGATAGGCAAACCGCATGCCGCGATCATTGAAGGCGCACTGGCCTATCTGGGCTTGGGCAAAGATGAGGTGGTGATTGTCGGCGATAACATGGAAACGGATATTCTGTGCGGCGTTCAGGCGGGAATTGAAACGATTTTAGTGACGACAGGCGTGCATGACCGGCAGGCGGCTGCGGCATATTCCTTCGCTCCGGATCATATAATTGAAGACCTGAGGGAACTCATGGACTAAGGAGGAGGATGCCTATCGGCACGCTGGAAGCAATTCAACAAGGCGGGCTGGTTCTCTACGCCTGTCTTAAGGCGTTTCTGCCGCTGCCGTCGCTGGAGGTGGTGCTGATTCCGCTGATTCTTAAAAATCAGGACGGCTGGCTGCTGTACGCGATGGAAGGGGCCCTCGGCACGGCAATCGGCGGCTGGATCGGCTATCAGATCGCAAGGCGGGCCCAGCAGGCCGTGCTGCGCAAATTTGCCAGCGAGCAGGAGATCGCATCAGGCAGGCAGCTGATGGATCGCTACGGCGTGCTGGCGGTGTTTATCGGCGGCGTCACCCCGATTCCGGATTTCCTGCTGGCCTATCTGGCCGGCATGACGCAGATGGCCCTGATCCCATTTCTGCTAAGCGATGGTACGGCGCGGTTATTGCGGAGCGTGCTTGTCGGCTGGTGTATTCGGACACTGGGCTATGTCGTCGATATCGAGCGCTGGGGCACGGTGATTTCATTAGTCATGGTCGCATGGCTGTTATTGCGCTGGGCGCGCAGCGACGGATGAAGCCAAGAAAAAAGGCCTCCGTTCCAAAGGGCCTTTTTCCTTGTTTATAAGGGGATAGAATGTTTCTGTACGATAATTTTTTTAAAGGGGATATTATGTTAGTTCGTAGGAGAAGAGGTTATCGTACAGGCAAGAGGTCTTCTCGCTCTTGCTGACTATAATATACCAGAGAAGTATAGGCGAAATATGTCGAAATTGTGTTAAAATGTGTGATTTTCTTAAAAACTTTGATTATAATGAAACAGGAACATAGAAATGAGGAAAGAGAATGAAGAAACCCATGATTGCCCTAACTGCCCGCATCGGCGAATTCCAGGGACAGAACCGGATTTTTGATAATCAGACGTACTTTGACGCGGTTGCGCTGGGCGGCGGCATTCCGGTGCTTGTGAATTACGGCAGCGACGAGGATTATGAAGCGATTGCCGAACGTTTCGACGGATTGTTAGTGACCGGCGGCGAGGATCTGGATCCGGCGTTATTCCATCAGAGCGCTCATCCATCCGTCGAGCTTACCGATCCGCGCATGGACACGCTGGATCTTGAGCTGATCCGGCGCTTCGCGGCGAAAGGAAAACCAATCTTAGGCATCTGCCGGGGCATCCAAAGCATCAACGTGGTGTTCGGCGGCACGCTGATTCAGGATCTCAACACCCAGTATCCGGCCATGCGCCCTGCCGGACACCAACAGCACAAAGCCGAGCCGAAGCCGGCGATGGACGCACCGTTTCATGACAATACCTTTGTGGAGGGGACGCTGCTGTATGAACTGTTCGGTCCGCGGCATGCGGTCAACAGCTTTCATCATCAAAACATCGACAGAGTTGCCGACGGCTTCGTCGTTTCTTCCTGGAGCGAGGACGGACTGGCGGAAGCGATAGAAAAGGACAAAATTCTGGCCGTGCAGTGGCATCCGGAACGCTTAACTGCGGATCCAGGCCACCGTGCGATCTTTGAAACATTTGTTCGCCAATGCCAGAAATAAAATTAGACAAATTCCGTAAAGTGTCTACAAAAACCGTTTAGTTAAGCCTTTTTTTAGAATTTGTATTGACAAGAAACCATAAATTCAGTAATATTCTATCAGGTCATAGGACCTGGATTGATTCATCTGTTATTGTTTTTCCCCCACCCATTCAAACAATAATAGATCCCCCCCAAGAGATAGAATCAATTCTGATAAGAGGACATCTTCGGATGTTCTTTTTTTGATTTCTTCTGGTTTTTTGAATCGCAAGTCTGTTATGTCCGGCGCTGAGGTTCTCAGATTTCATCGAGAAAAACAAGGTTGTTTGGATGAACATTTTCATTTGTCTTAGATGGGAGAAGGAGGAAAGCTTATGGCATGCTTAGGTATTTTTGAAGATACCGTAGATCCCGATCAGCCGATTCTCACGCTGCGGAAAACCGCTCGCGTATTTGTGATCAATCCGCAGGGGCGGATCGGGATGATTCATGTGTTGGGACAAGATGAATTCGGCCTGCGCGATCATCTGGAAAGCTGCGGCGGCGGGATTGAGGCCGGGGAGAGTGCGAGTCAGGCTGCGATCCGGGAAGCGCGGGAGGAATTGGGCGCGGTGCTGACGGATTGGATTGAACTGGGCTGGATAGAAGACGAATATCATCGGCTGCAGCGGCGCAATCACAGCACGTTCTTCGTCGCGCATTGTGAACCGGGATTGCATCCCCGCGCGTTGTCGGCCAGGGAGCGGCGGATGATGGCGGAGCCGGTGTGGCTGTGTCCGGAAGAAGTGGAACGGCGGCTGAATCCGGAAAATAACCAGGGCATCGGACTGTTGATCGCCCGGCGGGATTTCTGCGCCTGGCAGGAAGCGGTGCGCCGTCGTCAGATCCCTTAAGAAAAAGAATCCTCAGATGGGGATTCTTTTTGAAAGATCAGTTTATCTGTTTGCGTTTCTTATTTCATGCTTTTTCTGACGGTCAGCTCCGGCACAGGTGGTACAGAATCGGCGCTGCCGGCCGGCCGTCGGTATAGGACCGTACGCTCCAGGCTGAGCCTAGTTGCTCGATCCAGCCGACGACGGCCTGCCATTCTTCCATGCCGCCCGCATGGCCGCGGTAACAGGCCAGCGCCAACAAGCCATCCGGCGTCAGATGGGAAACAGCGGCGTCCAGTGCCGGCAGGGTTGTTTTAGGCGTCGTGATCAGCGGGCTGGAAGAATAGGGGAGATACCCCAGGTTAAAGACGATGATCTGGGCCGGCTGCGTCAGCCAGCGCGCCAGTTCGGCATGATCGGCCTGAATGACCGTTACGTTGGAGAAGCCGGCAGTTTTTTTCTGCGTTTTTCTCACCGCTTCGAGCTGGATGTCCAGCGCCAGCACCTTGTCGGCCAGACCGGCGAGGAAAACGGTGTCGTTGCCTCCGCCGCAGGTGGCGTCGACGGCCAGGTTGACATGCTCGAATGTTTCCCGGATCCAGCGGTGATTAACGGTATTGATATTCTCAGCCATGCGCTGCCCGCTTGCCCTGCCATGTCTTCTCCCGGGCCATAAGCTTGTCGATCTCATTGAGGACAATCGTCTTCTTTTGAGTCCACTGCGGCGCGATCAGCGCATCCGAGGCGCCGTCGCCAGTCAGCCGCTGAATGATGATTTCCGGTCTTAACAATTCCAGCTGGCGCACGACCAGATCGACATATTCCTCGCGCGACAACAGCGGGAAGGGCTGTTCGGCATAGCTGCGGGCCAGCTGCGTATCCCGCATTAAATGAAGCATGTGAAGCTTGACGGCGTGGATGGGCAGCAGGTTGATCTGCCGCACGGTTTCCAACATCATTTCTTCATCTTCACTCGGCAGACCATTGATCAGATGAACGCAGATTTTTAACGGAGTCAACGCCAGGCGCTGAACGGTTTCGACCACCTCGGCATAACTGTGACCGCGGTTGATCGTCTGCGCGGTGGCGTCGTGAACGCTCTGCACGCCCAGCTCCAGCCAGATTTCCTTGCTTGCGCAGCAGGATGCCAGCCAGGCGATCTTTTCCGGTTCCAGGCAGTCGGCGCGGGTCGCGATCGCAATCGCCGCGACTTCCGGACGGTCTAAAAAGGGTTTCACGCAGGCCTGGATTTTAGAAAGCGGACCATAGGTGTTGGTATAGGCTTGAAAATAGGGAATAAAGTCGGCGTCCGGCCATTTATGGCGCATGACGGCCTGGCCTTTGATATACTGGTCTAACAGTGGTTCAGCCCGGTCTCCGGCAAATTCCCCGCTGCCTGAGCTGGTGCAGAACGTACAGCCGCCGTAGCCGCGGGTGCCGTCGCGATTGGGGCAGGTGAACCCACCGTCCAACGGAACTTTGGCGATTTTTTTGCCAAAACGATGGCGCAGATAATAATTCCAGGTATGATAACGTTTGTTATCATCGGAAAACGGGAAAGGATTAACGGACTTCATGAGCTTCTCCTAACGGGATGTGTTTCAATTCGTCGATCAGCTGGATCAGAAGCTGGCTGATCGCTTCGAGCATCGCTTCGCCCCACGAAGCGGAAGCCGTAGCCGGCTGATCAGGCCCGGTCCAGCCGTTGTCGCAGATCACGGCGATGGGTTGGGGCATCGTCAGTGTTACCCCCTTGAACTGAACGGTTTTAAAACTGGTTGTCGTGATGTTCTCACTGAGCGGCTTCAGCGTGGATTCACGGCAGCGCTCAAAATGGACGGCTTGCGGACAGATCGCAAGCATCGTTGCCGTTTCTTCCCCGCCGCCATGGCCGCCGCCCCAGGCCGGATCGATTTCTTTGGCCATCTGCCACCAGTTGGCAATGATCCCAAGATCGCCCTGGCTGTTCAATTTCAAAGCGACCTGTTCCAGCGCCGGCAGATTGCCGCCATGGCCGTTCAGAAACAGAAACCGCCGCGCGCCATGAGTCCGCATACTGTCGACGATCTCCTGCAGGACACGCCGCAGCGTTTCCGTGCTGAGACTGACGGTGCCGGGAAATCCCCGCAGATAGTCGCATGAACCAAACGGCAGCGCCGGCAGCACAAGGATTTCCGTCTGCTTTTCAATCCGCTGCGCCAGCGCCTCGGGAACCAGTGTATCGACGCCTAACGGATTGTGGACGCCGTGGCATTCCAGACTGCCGGTGATGATCATCACGCTGTCGTTCGTTTTAAAATAAGCCTGAACGTCAGGCCAGCTTGTTTCAATACTAAACATAAGCGAATCTCTCCTTATCTCTTGATTAGTGTAAGCGATCCGGCTGTTTTTTTCAACTCAGTTGACGATTGCGGCTTCTTTGCGCGCGCAGGAAGCGGTATAATAGAGAAAAGAATGGGGGAGAAACCTGATGAATCGAGACGCGATCTTAAACGCGGCGGTGGACGAACAAGCGCCGCTCATCTGTAAAACTGCGGAAGTGATCTGGAAGCACCCGGAAACGGGCTTTAAGGAATGGAAGACAAGCGCGTATCTGGAACAAATTTTTACCGATCTGGGCTATAAGCTGGTCAAACCGGAGGGGATACCTGGCTTTTACACCGATCTGGACACCGGCCGGCCCGGCCCGAAGCTGTGTCTGATGGGCGAGCTGGATTCTCTGATCTGCGCGGAGCATCCGGATTGTGATCCGGTAACGAAGGCGGTGCATGCCTGCGGCCATCACGCGCAGGCAGCGGGGTTGGTCGGCGCAGCGGCGGCGCTGAAGCAGCCGGGCGTGTTGGACGGGCTGTGCGGCTCCATCCGGCTGATGGCGGTGCCGGCGGAGGAGCTGATCGAAGTGGGTTACCGCGAACAGCTGCGCGCCGAAGGCAAGATTGAATTTTTCGGCGGCAAGGTGGAGTTCATGCGGCGCGGTTATTTTGAGGACGTCGATCTGTGCGTGCTGATCCATACCTTCGACGATCCGGGGATGAAGCATGTTTACCAGCTGGCGCGGGGCAACAACGGCTGTATCGTGAAAAACATCACGGTTCATGGCCTGGCCTCACATGCCGGCGGTTCGCCGGACAAGGGCATCAACGCGCTGTATGCCGCCATGCAGGCGCTGCAGGCGGTCAACGCTCTGCGCGAAACGTTCCGTGACGATGAACATATCCGCTTTCATCCGATCATCACCGAAGGCGGACAGGCGGTCAACGCGATCCCGGAGGAAGTTAAGATTGAAAGCTATGTCCGCGGGGCTTCGTTAGAAGCCATAGATCAGGCCAACCGCCGGATCAACCGCGCGATCGCGGCGTCGGTCGCGGCGATGGGCGCGACGGTCACGCTGCAGGATCGGCCGGGGTATTGTCCGATGCATGATGACGAAGCGATGAACGAAGTTGCGCTGGCGGCGATGAAACGGATTGTCAGCGAAGATGAAATTTTGATTCAGACCCATTGGGGAACGGGCTGCACGGACATGGGCGATCTGTCGGCGGTGCTGCCGACGATTCAGCCGGGCTCCAGCGGATCGATCGGGGCTTATCATGGCAAGGATTTCCAGATTGCCGACGAAGATAAAGCCTATGTCAAACCGGCGAAGGCGCTGGTCTTTATCGCCGATGAGCTGTTAGGCAACAACGCCGAAAAGGCGAACCAGATCGTCGCTCAGTTCAAGCCGCTGTATCCGTCGCAGAAGGCTTATCTGGAGGATGCCCGGCGGCGTTTCCTGGATAAGGAAGCAGTACGGATGAATGCCGACGGCACGATAACGCTGGACTTTCAAAATGGGGAATAAAGCGAGATGACGGCGCCGGTCAGAGCCTTGAAAGCCGGTCGAAGCATCAGGACGAAAGACGCCTTACACCCTATCAGAAGCAATGAATCCTGAAAGCGGCAGGCTGGTATTTTGCATGAACGAAAAGAAACCGCGCGTGCGGTTTCTTCGGGAGTTCTCAAACGAGAACTCTTTTTCATTTCCCGGATGATCTGGATTTTGTTTTCATTTAATGCAAATTAAGGAAGAAGCTGTGTCCAGTGTTCTAACGGGAAGCAGCCCAGCAGCGTGAAGCTGATCAGCGCATACAGAATGCCCCAGCGGGCGGCCGGGATGATCCGTTTTAAGCGTACCCAGGCTAAACCTGCGCCGACCGCCAACACGCTCAAGGCCCAGACCGCCAGAATCCGGCGCAGCGTCCAGCCGTAAACAAGCGCGTACACGCCCAGCTTTAATCCGGCTAACAGGACAAACGCGATCGTACAGACGCTTAACAGCTTCGCCAGCGAACGCAGGCGGCCGGGAGCGAGCAGGGAAGTTTCACTGAGCGTGTGCAGGACCGCCAGCACGCTGAGATTTAACAACACAATGCCGCAGAGCTGCCAGAAGCCCTGAACGGCGTACTGACAAGCCAGCGTCACGGTGATGGCGCCGGCGATCAACTGCGTGAGATAGGCGTAAGCCTCCACCGCGAAAAACAAGCCGTAAATTCCGCCCAGCACGCCGATTACCAGTGCCGTCGTGAAGCCTGGCAAAACCTGCATCCGGGCCAGCGCTGCCTGCCATCGCCAAAGCGGGACAGCTGGTTCGGCCTGGTACAAGCTTCCGCCGGCTAAACCAAAGAGCCACGCGCCGACCGGCAGCGAGAGAATCACGGTAAGCAGCGTCTGCGGTGAAAGCCAGCCGAACAATCCGGCTCCGATCTGCTTTGCGACTTCAGCGAAGAACGGATCGGCGCTGCTCAGCAAGCTCCAGGCCGTCATTCCGATTCCGCCGGCTAAAAGCAGCGAGAAGCCGATCCATGCCGGACTGTGCGCGCCGCGGCTGCGATCGGCCAGATAATCGCGCAGCGCACTGCTCAGTACCTTGATTCGTAGTAGAAAATGACGCAGCGGCAGAACACAGAAACCCCAGGCCAGTTCAAACGGAAAGCTGCCGCTGGTCCGGTTGTGGATTAAGATGCGGGTTCGGCACAGTGTCCAGTAGACCGCTTCCAGATGCAGCGCCAGAATCTGCAACAGGGCGAAGAAGCTCGTCGGCTGATAGAAGCATAAGGAGAGCGCAGTCGTCAGCAGGCATCCCGCCCAGAGTCTGCTTTCGCGGCTGGCCGGTCGGTCTAAACGGTTTGCGCCGTGACTGACCAGGAACAAATAGAGCAGCGTGAAGATGACCACGGCCGGGTTGCGATAGGTCATCAGACGGAAGTCTTCAAAGCCCATCGCATAACCGACGTACAGAAACGCCATGGGGAAGCTGAAGATCGCCGCGGCAGACCAGGAGAATCTCATGGCCGTCTTTTCAGTCGCGCCGCTTACCGGCCGGCTTTCGCTCATTTGCCTGCCTCCCGCCTGAATTCCAGCAGATCGCCCGGCTGACAATCCAGCACGTCGCAGATCTTGCATAGCGTCTCAAATTTGATGCCTTTCGCTTTGCCATTTTTCAAGATCGACACATTCGCCATTGTGATGCCGATCCGCTCGGATAATTCGGTCACGCTCATCTTGCGCTTTGCCAGCATGACGTCTAACGTTACATTGATTTCCATAGGCTTACACCATCAATTCGTTTTCCGTCTGGATCTGTTCGGCGATCGTGACCAGATAGGCGAGCGTGTAGGCGGCCACGGCGATCAACCCGCCCAAAGCCATGATTCCCAATCCGCTTAACATCAAAACCGGATGCAGGATGTTGAGGAATAGCGCGTAAAGACAGCCGATCAAGCACAGCGCGGTGTCAAAGAACGCCAGCTTGCAGATCCAGCGCAGACCTTCGGCATTTTCATGGCAGAACGAACGATTTCGGCCGATCCGCGTGCAGATCCGCCAGAATAAGATCAGCGCGATATACAGGATCACGGCTGCCGTTGCGGACAACAGCTGCAGCGGCAGTTCTTCATTCAGCGTCCGGCGGTAGAATAAAATCAACTCATGAAGCAGACTCGGAATGCAAAGCCCGAATAAAACAAGTCCCAGCGCCGCCAGAATAACGACGAACAGTTTAAGCAGAAACGCCAATTTTTTATTGTTCATAACATCAACCTCTTTTCATCTTTGATTATAACAAGAAAATCTTGAAAATCAATATAAATTTATCGTATTAAAATAAATAATTATCGAAAAACAATTTGTTTATTGCCGCAGAAGGATGATTGCTGGCCGGCGTAAAGAAAAATCCGGATCCTTTTAACTGATCCGGATGGGGTTGATTCTTTGTTTTCTCTAACAGCTGCGAATGAGTTCGGCGACTGCTTTTTTATCGTCGTTGGAACAAATTTCGATCATCGTTTCGTACGAGATTTCCTGATTGTCCGGGCAGCTCAGATAGCCCAGATAGCCTTGCGAATAACAGACGAGCACGTCTTTTTTCGGATCCAGATTCTGCATATAACCGGAGAACAGCTCAAACGGATTAAAGATCAGCCGGAACGGTCCCAGGCTGACGCGCGTGAATCGTACTTCATTGGGCAGCATCGCCAACATGCCGCGGTATTGTTCGACCATTTTCGCTCCCGTATGCAGCTCGCGGATTTCTTTCTCGCTCAAGCTTGCCGTATCCATCTGATTGATGTCAAACGTTTTCAAGCCTTTGTGAATCGGCAGCGTCTGATCGTTCCAATCCAGCTTCAGCGGCTGCATCCGCGGGGTCAGCTTCATCATCTTTTCCCAAGCCGACACGATTTCATTGGCCAGCCGGATGACTTCGTCGTAATTCTTGGCCTGACGGGTGAACCGTGTCGAAACGTCGCCGCACGGTCCCTGTAAGAACAGGAAGAATTCCTTCGGGTAACGCTGCTTCAGAATATCCAGCGCCGAGCCCGGATAATCGGAGGACAGGTAATCGGCATCCTCGGCGGAGATCGTCGGGTGGCAGTTATAGATCAAGAAATTGCCAATCCGTAGACCCTCTTTGAAAAAGCTCAGAACTCCGGCCAGAACAAATTGATCGCTGCCTTGGGACAGCCGGCAGCGGCCGACACCGGTGAAATTGCGCACCTGATAGGAAACCGTCAGCTGCGCGTCTTCGCTCATCCGGCAGTTTCTGACCAGATTGAGCAGCTTGATATCCAGACTCTCAAGATAAGGGGTATTTTCTTCAATAAAACCCAGCGCGTTGCATAAAGAAGGGGCATAATGCGTATGGGAACAGCTGAAAATGATCAGCGCGTCTTCGCCGACGGCCTGGCGCAGCGATTCCTCCATCCGCTCCTGAACGTCCTGCGAAATTCCCAGCGAATCAAATGTGATCAAGATCACTTCCCGACCATCGTCTACCATCCGCAGACAGCGGGCATATAAATCACCGCGAATTTTATTCAGCGGCTCGGCCTGCGTCAGAAATCCGACCGGCAGACAGCTGAAGGTAGGATTGATGCAGACTTGATTGTAACCAATTTTCACGTGATATCCCTCATTTCAAAATTAATTATAAAACGACTGGTTTGAAAGCGCAATCTTTTGTCCTGTTTTCGACGATTTGAAAGAATTCAAAAGAGAGCAGGCTATGTTTTGACGGGTCTGGGCGACAGGCAGATTGAAATGAAAGTGGGGTTTCTCCTCATTAAATATACAAGGGAATCAACTGAGCTGACTTTAAACTGTCCGGTGAAAAGAATTCGCGCACAGTTTCCTCAACATGCACAGATCATAACCACTTTGATCAAGCTGGTAAACAAGCAGGATCGGGCAGGGGCAAAGAATTCGAAAATAAAGTAAAAAACGGCGCATTTTCTGCGCGCCGTCCGTTGATAAAATCAGTTCCGATTACAATTCGATTGACTGGATCGCAATACACCGCGGTCCGCCCTGAGTAATAAACGCGCAGGACAGATCGTAGAGAACGCATTCAGCTTCCGGAAACCGCTCCTTAACTCTGGCCAGAACCTTTTCAGCCTGTTCCTTACTGAACGCATGGGATACGCTGATCTGAACGCGGGCGTTGCGGACGTGTTCCTCCAGCTTGCCTAAGACCGATTTGACCGCGGCGTCAAAGCTGCGGCCGACGCCGAACTTTTCCAGCCGCCGGCCTTCTTCGGCCTGAATCATGATCGGCTGTAATTTCAACAGGCCGCCCATTGCCGCCGCCATCGGCGTGCACCGGCCGCCGCGCTTGAGATAGCTGAAATCCTGCGGCAGTAAGAACGACAGGCTCGTCGCAATTTTATTCCGAAGTGTTTCCAGAATATCTTCGATCTGCCGCCCGTCGCGAATCAGCCGCGCCGCCAGGTCCACCAGATACCGATGCGGTCCGCACAGCGTTTGGGAATTGACTACGTGAATCCGTTCCGGATGCTCCGTGTGCTGCCGCGCCGCTTCCGCCGTCTGATACGTTCCTGACAAGCCGTCCGCCATGGAAATGACGAGAATTTCATCATCCGGATATTTTTCAAACAGCTCGATCAGCTCGCCCATCGAAGGCTGCGACGAGGAAGGAATGTAGCCGGCTTTGATCAAGCCCAGAAACGTCTCGGCGTCGATTTCTTCAAATTCGCGGTAAGTCTTGCCGTTGATCGTAACACACAGCGGCGTGATGTCGCAGGGCAGCGCCTTGCCTTCTTCAATGGAATAAAGCGTGGAGGAATCAGAAATTAATCGAATCATAGTTGAACTCTCTTTCTTTACTTTTAAATGGATTAGGGAACGGGATGCGCTAAAGCAGAATGTAGCTCAGCACTGCGATGAAGTGAAAGAACGATCCCAGCAGAATGAACAGATGGAACAGTTCGTGAAATCCCCATTGCTTCGACAGATCCGGCTTTTTGATCATATAGATCACGGCGCCGATCGTGTACGCGATTCCACCCAGCGCGATCAGCATCAGGCAGCCGGAAGGCATCTGCGAGAAACCGCTCCAGTCAAACAGTACGGCCCAGCCCATCGCCAGATACAACAGCGTATACAGAATCCGCGGCGCACTCAGCCAGCAGATCTTCGCGATGATGCCGGCCAGTGCGATCGTCCAGATCACAACCGCAAACGTAATTCCCTCCCGCCCCGGCAGATAGGTCAGACACAGCGGGGTGTACGTGCCGGCGATCAGCACATAGATCATCGAATGGTCCAGCTTGCGGAACAACGTGTGATGCGGATGATCCCAGCTCAGTGTGTGATAATAGCTGGATGCGCTGTACAACGCGATCATCGAAGCGCTGAACACGCAGCAGGCCAGAATCGTTTTAAGCGGACGTTGGTTCGCAACTCCGGCGGCGATAAACACCAACGTGGCGATCACGCCGAAGCAGGCGCCGAGAAAATGGGTGTAGCTGCTGATCGGATCCTGAACATTCTTAAACCAACGAAACATACTATCAGCTCCTTTTTGATCTAGTTATCAAAACTAGATCATGTAAATATCATATCATATTGGCGAGGAACTTCAACTACAAATCTTGGTTTTTGTCTAAGCGTATGCTTATTCCCTTATTCATTTTCTTATTGTAGCCGTTTTGACAAGAATTGAAAAGCCTTTCCGGCATTTTTTTAGCGGGATCACAGGCAGAAAAAAGAGGGTTCAGGAAAACGTTTCATAAAAAAGAAACAACGATGAAAACCCTTGTTTTTCAGGCAAGATTTGATTGACTTAAAACGGGGATTTTGTTATTCTTGAATAAGCGATGAAAAGGAATAGTAATTCTACCGTCTGACCGATCAGAGAGCCGGTGGCAGGTGCAAACCGGCGGCAGACCTGAACGAACTGACCTTGGAGCTGAATCTGAAAAAAAGGATTCCGTGACTTCCTGCGTTAAAGGAAAAAGAGGGGCACAGAAGGGATCTTTCTGTGAACTAAGGTGGTACCGCGCGCTGACGTCCTTAGATGAAGGGCGTTTTTTATTTGTTTGAGAAAGGATGAATTTTATGAGCTACGATCACAAGAGTATTGAGACAAAATGGCAGAAGGTATGGGAGGAGAACAAGACGTTCGCAACCGATGCCTGGGACTTTTCCAAGCCGAAGTTTTACGCGTTGGATATGTTCCCGTACCCATCCGGGGTCGGTCTGCATGCCGGCCATCCGGAGGGCTACACGGCGACCGACATCGTCAGCCGCATGAAGCGCATGCAGGGCTACAACGTGCTTCATCCAATGGGCTTTGACAGCTTCGGTCTGCCGGCGGAGCAGTATGCGATCCAGACCGGCAACAATCCCAACGGCTTCACGCTGAAAAATATCGAAACATTTAAGCGTCAGCTGAAAATGCTGGGCTTCAGCTACGACTGGGACCGCGAGGTATCGACGTGCGATCCTTCGTTCTACAAATGGACGCAGTGGATTTTCAAGCAGCTGTTTGAAAGCGGCCTGGCAAAATGCGTTGAGATGCCGGTTAACTGGTGTGAGGAATTGGGCACGGTTCTGGCCAACGACGAGGTCATCGACGGCAAGAGCGAACGCGGCGGTTATCCGGTTGTGCGCAAGAACATGCGCCAGTGGGTCATCGACATCGTGCAGTATGCCGAACGGCTTTTGGAAGGGCTGGACGAGGTGGACTGGCCGGAATCCACAAAGGAAATGCAGCGCAACTGGATCGGCAAATCAATCGGCGCGCTGGTGGATTTCCAGGTTGCTGGACATGCGGAGCAATTCACGGTTTTCACAACCCGCTGCGACACGCTGTTCGGCGCGACCTACTGCGTTTTAGCGCCGGAGCATGCGCTGGTTGATCAGATCACGACGCCGTCGCAGAAAGCGGCGGTCGAGGAGTACAAGCGGCAGTGTGCGACAAAATCGGATCTGGAACGTACGGAATTAAACAAGGAGAAGACCGGCGTCTTCACCGGTGCGTATGCGATCAATCCGGTCAACGGCAAGCAGATCCCAATCTGGATTTCCGATTACGTTCTGGCTACCTACGGCACGGGGGCGATCATGGCGGTACCGGCTCACGACGACCGCGACTATGCCTTCGCCAAGAAGTTTGGTTTGGAAATCATTCCGGTCCTGGAAGGCGGCAACGTCGCTAAGGAAGCCTGGACTCAGGACGGCGTGCATATCAACTCGGAATTCTTAAACGGCATGAACAAGCAGGATGCGATTGATGCAATGATCCAGTGGCTGAGCGAGCATCACTGCGGCCAGAAAAAAGTCAATTACCGGCTGCGCGAATGGATTTTCGCCCGTCAGCGATACTGGGGCGAGCCGATTCCGATCGTCCATTTGGACAACGGCGATACCGTCGCGTTAAGCGATGATCAGCTGCCGCTGTTACTGCCGGACCTCAACGATTACAGCCCGTCAAAAACCGGCGCTTCGCCGCTGGAGAAAGCACCGGATTGGGTGAATGTGGAAATAAACGGCGTCAAGGGCCGCCGCGAAACGAGCACGATGCCGGGCAGCGCCGGCAGCAGCTGGTATTTCCTGCGTTATATTGATCCGCACAATGAGAAGGAACTGGCTGATCCCGAGCTGTTAAAACACTGGATGCCGGTCGATCTGTATATCGGCGGACCGGAGCATGCGGTCGGGCATCTGCTTTACAGCCGGATGTGGAATAATTTCCTGTATGATAAGGGCGTGGTCCCGGTCAAGGAGCCGTTCCACAAGCTTGTCCATCAGGGCATGATTCTCGGCTCCAACGGCATTAAAATGGGTAAAAGATTCCCGGAATATGTCGTCGATCCGAATGTCATCGTCGAGAAGTACGGTGCGGATACGCTGCGGCTGTACGAAATGTTTATGGGACCGTTAGAGGCCAGTAAGCCATGGAGCGAAAAGGGCGTCGACGCTTCGCGCAAATGGCTGGAACGCGTCTGGCGTTTAGTCATGGAACAGTCGGAGAAAGTCACGGATGAACCGACGCCGCAGCTGGACTACGCCTACCACTTTACCGTGAAAAAGGTCACAGAGGACATTGAAACGCTGAACTTCAATACGGCGATTTCGCAGATGATGATTTTTATCAACGAATGCTACCGCGCCGACAAGATCAACCGCGAAATGCTTTTAGGCTTCATCAAGCTGCTGAGCCCGTTTGTGCCGCACATCGGCGAGGAAATGTACCAGCACTTAACCGGCGCGGAAACGATCGCTTATGAAAGCTGGCCGACCTATGACGAAGCGAAGTTGGTGAAAAATGAAACGGAAGTCGTCGTTCAGGTCAACGGCAAGCTGCGCGGCAAGTTCATGACGTCGGTGGACGCCGGGGAAGACGAGCTGAAAGAAAAGGCGTTAGCGGTCGAGAACGTTCAGCCGTTTATCGAAGGGAAGACGATCCGCAAGATCATTGTGATCAAGGGTAAGGTCGTCAACATCGTCGCAAATTAATGGAATAACAAAGCCAGGCCTGTCAATGAACCTGGCTTTCTTTATGAGGCATGCTAATGCGTACAGAGTGGAACAGGCATTCAAGAAAAGGGAGGAACGGGCATGAAAATCACGATGATCGCCGCACTGGATGAAGCTGGCGGCTTGGGTAAAGCTGGCCGAATGCCGTGGCATTGCCCGGCGGATCTGCGGCAGTTTCAGGCGTATACGATGGGAAAACCGCTGCTGATGGGCCGGAAGACGGCCGAGCCGCTGCGCCGCAAGCTTGCGGGACGGCAGCTGATCATCCAAAGCCGAGTAATGGAGGATCCGGACTTTCCCATCGTTCGTTCGGTTAAAGAAGCGCTGGCCTGGATGGAGGCACACCCGGAATATGACGAGCTGGTGATCGGCGGGGGTGGGGAAATCTACGCTTTGTGGCTGCCCTATGCCGCTCATTTGCGGTTAAGCCGGATGGCTGGCTGCTATAACTGTGATACGTTCTTTCCAACGTGGGATCCGCAGGAATGGGATTGCCGCAAGCAAACCCGGGAAGACGGTTTTGTGCTGGAAGAATGGGATAGAATGAATCGGAAGACAGAGAAATAAAGGAAACTGCCGAGGGAGAAATTCCTCGGTTTTCTTTTGGAAAAGATGGAATATTCCCGGTTTAGTCACAATCCAAGGAGGCATTTCCTTAAATCGACCGGAATCGAATCAAGATCTCGCAGGTCAACTTTTTCAGATAGGCATTCTTTTCTTTTTTCAGCGTCCCAATGTCGCAATGGCTCAGCAGCTGCATCAAATAGATCTCGGCAATCCGAAGCTTCAGCAAGGATGAAAAATCCAGTGTGCAGAAAATGACGGCAGAAATTTTATTCCCTTTGTGGCTGAGTTTGCCGTCGGAAAGAAAGACGTCGATGCCTTCTCGGCCATAATCTTTCTTATTTCCCATTAATAACAACGTACCGTTGACAATCTTGAAATCGATCGTGGTCTCTATTTTTTGAAATTCGTCGATCAATCGCTGAAATTTTTTAGGTGTGCGGCAATTTTTATAAACGATGAACTGATAAATCTGCAAGAGACTGGAAAATTGAATGGTTTCATAGAAGGCAATGGTTTCATCCCGGATGAAATAATCATCAATCAAAAAAATATCGGAAAATGCCTGAGTTAAATTCAGCTGGGTTTCGGCGTCTCTTTCTTCAAAATTAACCCGATAATAGGGCAGATCATAGGAATAAAACTGCGGCAGGGTACTGAAATCAAAGTTCGTAATGATCATATCATAGTCAGCAGAGTTCAGATGCCGGATTTCATAAAACTCGCATACTCGGATAGTTTCAATATACGCACCGAATTCATTTGTGATCAGTTTTCCGATAAACCTGGAATAGGATAACCCCGCGCCAGAGGTGATCAGAAGGCGTTTCTTTCGAATGGGAACCGGAATCGACGCCAGTAAGGTCATGAAGAAGTTAATAAATCGAAAATAATCGTCACCGGATAGCGATAAGCGCCATTTACTTTCCAGATGTGAAGCAACTTCAAAACCAAGATAAGTGACTAAAGGGGAAACGAGGGAAAATTTATTGGTGATGACGCCGCCGAAGGTAATTTTTGTTTCAAAATGGAAATAATGTTTAATCATGATCTGCGCTAAATGGAGTTGAAATTCATTGCAGAAAGTTGGATTGTCTGTCAGCCGCAGATTAAATTGACGAATTAAAAAGCGGCGGCAATCTTCGCTGATCTGTCTAAAAGTTTCAGCGATTGGCGAAGCTTCGACTGAGCGTAAAAAACGGCGGGCGTCGCTGATATCCGCTCTGCTCATCATCAATGCCGCAAACTGATAAACTTCGTTGATATCCACATTGAAATCGCTGGGAAAGCTTTGACTGAGATGCTCAAAAAGCGCGGCAGCCGGCTGGAAAAACGCCGTTTGATTTAAAAAATCAAAGGCCGGACTGGCCTCAATCGAATAACCATGCTTGCGCCGATTCATGAGTACAATCAGATAAAATGACAGCCAGATAAACATTGCGTCGGTAAAGTGGATTCCGCTGCCGGAAATAAAAATTTTGAATTCCCGGCGGATCGCTAAAAATAAATCCCGATCGCAATAGACGAATTGGTTATACGCCGTTTCATCTTTTTGAATTAGGGTCTGGTGATGCAGTGGTCCGATCAGCTGGATGATTGCCATACGGTAGTTGATTTCCGATCCAGTCAGCTTGATGCCTTTGCCTTTTTTATGCAGGATCGTCAGCTGATGATTTCGGAAATACGTTGTGATATCTGAGATAACCGGGCTTAAAGCGCTGCGGGAAAAATTGAGTTCTTCCGCCAGATCGTCGATTTTAATCCAATCGTCGATCGCCGCCAGCTTTCGCGCGATAAAGAGAAAGCTTTCATTTTCGTTGTATTTAATCTGGTTGAGCACCGTGCAGGTAACGTTGATCTGATCGGCGAACGCTTGATAGAGTTGTTCATCCTCGATCTGAATCTCGAATCCGTAGTTTCTGCGCGAATGAATGGAAAAACCGTTTTCCTGACAGGCCGGCTGCATTTCTTTGATGGTGTCGCGGATCGTGCGCGAGCTTAATTTCAATTCCCGGGCGATGTCGCCGGATTTACAGGGCGTGGCATTGCTGAAAAAATAATAAAGTATTCTTAACTGACGATTATTCATAATTCCGCCCTTTCACCTCAAGCGCAGGTTAACCCTGATCATTGAAATGGATCCGCACTTGTATTCTTATCCATTATAGCGAACATGCTGTAACCTTTTCCGTGTTAATTTTTTCCAGTATTTATAATGGAAAAACTGAAATTTCCATTAACTATGTGAAAAAGAACGGATGGCATCCGGAGTAATGGAAAAGTAGAATGAATTCAGGAAACGTTAAGCGCTTACATTTTCGAGTGAGAGGAGTGGATTCATTGCGGTTATTATTGGGATCGCACGGACATCTGGCCAGCGGGATGGCCACAGCTATTGAAATTCTGGCGGGGCCCCAGACTTCGCTGACGGTATTGGACGCCTATGTGGACGGCCGGAATATCGACGAGGAGCTCAAGGCGTATTTTGCTTCAGTGCCGGAGGGAGAAACCGTCGTCATGCTTTCCGATTTATACGGCGGCAGCGTCAATCAAAAGATGTATTTATACTTAGACCGGCCGCATACGTTTTTGATCGCGGGCGTAAATCTGGCGCTGGTGCTGGAGCTGTGCATGCAGGAAGACGTGACGCTGAACTCTTTGCGGGCATTAACGGAACAATCCCGGCAGATGCAGCGCGTCGTGCTCTATGACCAAGACGAGGGAGTTCCGGCTGGGGATGAAGGAGAATTTTTTTGAAAGAAAAGAGGAAGAACAATGATTAAATTATGCCGTCTGGATGATCGGATGATTCATGGACAGATTGTGACGAAATGGTCGCGGGTGGTTCCTGTTGACCGGATTATCGTCGCCAACGATCAGGCCGGTTCCAATCCGATTATCGCCAAATCGCTGTTGATGGCCGCGCCGGGCAATATCAAGGTCGCCGTAAAAACGGTTAAGGACGCGGTCGAGCTGCTGCACAATCCGAAGGCGTCCGCTCACGATATCCTGTTGATTGTCGCCAATCCTCAGGATCTGCTTACCGTCGTGGAACAGGTCGAGGGGATTCATCGCGTGAATATCGGAAACTGGGGTTTGCTGGAAGCCAGCGATGGCAAGCAGCGGGAAATGGTCTCTCAGTTTGTCGCGTTATCGGAAGATGAAAAAGCGATTCTTGCGAAAGTCAACGAGAAAGTCGAGGATTTCGTTCTGCAGGTAACGCCGGACGTTTCCGCGATCAAGGTTTCGTCAATTTTGAAAAAATAGAAAAGGGGAATCAATTATAATGTTAATCGCTGCATTAAAACTCAGCCTTCTTTACTGGCTTTTAGGAATTTTAGATACTGCGGCGCTGGGCTGGCAGGCTCTGACGCGGCCAATCGTCGTCTGTCCGCTGGTCGGCATTCTTTTAGGCGATGTGACGACCGGCTGTATTCTTGGCGCTTCGCTGGAATCGTTGTTCATGGGCATTTCGGCAATCGGCGGTTCGATTCCGGCCGACGCGACGACGACCAGCTATGTCGCTACGGCGTTCGTCATTCTGACCGGCGCCGATATCGAATCAGCCGTGGCGATCGCGATGCCGATCGGTACGGTCTTAGCGTCCGTCACGATGCTTCCGTACGGGTTGTTCTCACCGATTCAGGGCTTTTTTACAAAACTGCTGCAGGATAATAAAATCAAGCAGTATGAAATCGCAGTCTGGGTCTTTACGTTTATTTCGCCATTGATCAACACGGTCATTCTGTTCGGCTGCATTTACTTCGGCGTCGATGCGCTGCAGCTGGCGATTGCTTCGCTGCCGGCATGGGTCATGACCGGCTTGGGCGCGGTCAGCTCAATGGCGCTGGCGGTTGGCTTTGCGATCCTGACGTCGCAGATCATGAATAAAGAGACGGTCATCTGGTTTTTCGTCGGCTTCGTTTTAGTCAAATACGTCAGTCTGGATACCGTGGCTGTCGCCGTGATCGGCGCCGCTGTGGCGATTACGATTTTCCTGCTGGAAAAGAAAATTATTGAAAATAAAGGAAAACCGGAAAGCAAAGAGGAGGAGGAATTTTTCTGATGAAAAACATGATGATCAGCGCTGATGAAAAAAAGCTGCTCCGCAAGGTGGAGATCCGCTCACATACGTGCTTCTTGGCCGCTACGATGGTCAATATGGAAGGCAATGGTTTTACATTCTCGTTAATTCCGGCGATCGAAGAAATTTATAAAGATGATCCGGAAGGGAAAAAAGAAGCCTATACCCGTCATCAACAGTTCTTTAACACCCACGCCGTCCCGTTCTCCTTCATCGTCGGCCTGGCCTGGGCGATGGAAAAGGAAAAGAAGGAAAAAGGCTCGGTCGACGGAGAAACGATCTCCAGCGTCAAGTCCGCGCTGATGGGACCAACCGCGGGGATGTTTGACAACTTGTTCTTTAACTGCCTGCGCATCATCGCCGCCGGTATCGGCATCGGCTTGGCTCAGCAGGGGAATATTCTGGGCATGGTAATGTTTATCCTGATTTACGGCGTGCCGCAGTCGGTAGTTAAAATGTGGTTCTGCCGGCTGGGCTACACCTATGGTACGGCGTTTATCGACATGATGTTCAGCACCGGCTTGATGGCCAGCTTTACCAAGGCGGCTTCAATTTTAGGGATTATGATGGTCGGCGCGATGACGGCACAGATGGTGTATGTTCCGCTGAACCTGATCCTGCATATCGGCCCGGCAACGTTGGAAGTCGCGCCGGTGCTCGATGCGATTTTCCCGGGCTTTATGAGCATCGCGCTGTTATTCGGCTATGTCGCGCTGATCAAAAAAGGCTGGAAACCGATCAACCTGATTTTATTGACGATGGTCATCGGTTTAGTCGGCGCTTTAATTCATATCTTTTAAGTTGGCATAACGGAGCGCGCCGCGGAAAAAGGAATGGACAATTCGCGATTTTCCCAGCCGCTCTGTTGTTTTCTTTAACGCCGCTATAACTGTGAAAAACAGAAAATTGTTTGCAGTTCAGCTCGGATTTTAAATGACTTGGATTTACAATAGAAGAGAAGGAGGCATAGCCTTATGAAATTACTTGTTCAAGGCGACGATTATGGTTTCACCAAAGGCGTGACGTTGGGGATGCTGGAAGGCATCGACCATGGCGTATTAACCTGCAGCGGCTTATTTGCCAATATGCCGGATGCGGAATGGGCGGCCGCGCAGATGCGCGCCCGGCCGGATTTTTGCTGGGGTATTGACTTCAATCTGGTGACCGGGCCGTGCTGTGCGGATCCGCGCCAAATCCCGCATTTTGTCGACGCCGCCGGAAACTTCATCCGCTCCGGCATAACGGTCCGGGATCCGCGCTGGCAGAGCGAAGCTGGTCGGCGCGCGATGTTTCCGTTTGAAGAATGTTATTTGGAAATCCGTGCCCAGTTTGACCGCTATGTAAAGCTGGTTGGAAAAAAGCCGGGCTATCTCAATGGTCATTCCATCAACCATGAAAATCTGACGGCGGCGATCCGGCAGCTGGCCAGAGAAGAAGCGCTGCCGTATACCAACGATATTCTCGAACAGTTTCATTTTGCCTGGGCGGTAGATATTGGCGGCAATGAAGCGACGACGAAGAAAATCTTTGATCCGGCCCGCCAGGTGAACCGCAATCCGTTGCAGTATTTTATGGATCACGCCGATGACTATCTGAAGCACGAATATGTGTTTGCGGGCGGTCATCCAGGCTATGTCGACGCGGCTCTTTTCAGCCAGACCTCACTGTCAATCGAGCGCTGCCGGGATTTGGAAATGGTTCTTTCGCCGGTGTTGAAGCAATGGATTAAGGAACACCAGGTTGAGCTGATCAGCTATGCCGATTTAATTTAGGAGGAAGAAAACGATGAAATTATTAGTTCAGGGCGACGATTACGGTTTTACCAAAGGTGTTACCTATGGCATTATTGAAGCGATCGACAACGGCATCCTGACATGCACCGGGATGTTTACCAATATGGAAATCGCGCCGTGGGCCGCGCAGTTCATCAAGGAAAGACCCGATTTCTGCTTCGGTATCGACTTTAATCTCGTCGCCGGGCCATCCTGTGCGCCGGCCGAAAAAATTCCGCATCTCGTCGATGAAAAAGGACGCCTGATCCGCTCGAATATTCGGATTCATGATCCCCGCTGGCAAAGTGAGGAAGGCCGCGCGGAATTATTCCCTTACGACGAAGTCTATACGGAGATCAAAGCGCAGTATGACCGTTTTATCGAGCTGACCGGGCGCAAGCCAGGCTATTTAAACGGCCATTCGATTGTTGCGGAAACGATGCTCAAAGCGATGCGTAAGGTCGCTGAGGATGAAGACCTGCCGTTTGCCTTTGATTTTATGCAGATGGCGTTTACGACCTTCTCACTGCCGGAGGAGGAAGACGAGAAAACCAACGCATCAGTATCGAAAGTCTTTGACCCTCAAGCGCAGCTGAAAAAAGATCCGTTAGGAAAATTCCTGAAATATCAAGACGAGCTTTTAAAACACGAGTATGTTCTGGCCGGAGGGCATCCGGGATATGTCGACGCCGACCTGTTCAGTCAGACGTCGTTGTCGATCGAGCGGTGCAAGGATCTGGAATTCGTCACTTCGCCGCTGATGAAAGCGTTCGTTGAAGAAAATCATGTCGAACTCATTGATTATTACGACGTGGCGGAAGCCATGAAGCAGGGCTTGATCAAAAACGCTGAAAAATAGAGAACGGTGTTTTAGAAGGGAGAAAATCATGTATATTCAATCGACGAGAATCGTTACACCGCAGGGGTGCGTCAGCGGAATTCTGCATCTGGAGCAGGGAAAGATCGTTGAGCTTCTGGATGTTCACAGTCCGGTAGCGGTCGATTTGGACGTTCAGGACAATCGGATTTTGCCGGGAATTATTGATACACATAACCATGGAACACTGGGCTATGGCGCGATGGGCTTTGAAGGCGACATCGAAAAGGAGCTGCGCGGATATTTAAAGGGACTGGCCTCCCAGGGCGTGACCGGCGTGCTGCCGACAACGGATTTTGCCGGCTTTGAAACGGTCGCGAAGCTAGCGGAGGAAGACGTGGACGGCGCAAAGGTGCTGGGTATTCATTCCGAAGGTCCATATCTTAACCGCGTCGGTGAAAAGGGCGTGGATACCGGACATCCGGATATCGATCTGGACGAGCTGAAACAAAACGTCGCGAAAGCGCACGGCAAGCTGAAATTGTTCGCAATCGCACCAGAATTGCCCAAGGCCCGCGAAGCGATCGAGTATTTGACTCGTGAGGGCGTGCGGGTGGCTTTCGCTCACAGCAATATGATGCTGGAGGAAGCCAACGAAGCGTTCAGTTGGGGCATTACCGTTTCGACGCACACGGCGAACGTCATGAGCGGGATCCATCACCGCAACATGGGCGGATTGGGCGCCTGTCTGCTGAACGATGAGCTTTATAATGAAGTGATCTGCGATGGCAAGCATATCTGCAACGCGATGCTGGAATTGATGTTCAGGATGAAGCGTGATCCGTTTAATCACTTTCTGATGGTGTCGGACTGCTCGAATCTGTCGGGGGCGCCGGTCGGAAAATTCCGGATGATGGAAGGCTTCCCGGACGTCAATATCACGCCGGACGGCTATTGCCTTTCGGATACCGGGCGGTTGTGCGGATCGACAATGCCGGTGCTGAAAGGAATTGAGAATCTGGTTGAAAACGTCGGAATCGGAATGAAATATGCGGCGCGGATGGCCAGCCGTAACCCGGCGCTGGTTTACGGCTATCCTGACAAGGGCGTGCTGGAAGCCGGAAAGGATGCGGATCTGATCGTGATCGACGATCAATACCGTTGTCTGTACACGTTCAGCGAGGGCCGCTGCGTTTATGACCGACAGAAGGAAGGCGACGTGTTCAATCAGGAATTCCTGAAAACGCACCGGGTCGCTTAGCCTGAAAGCAGGAAAAAACAGGCGATCGCATGAAAGCTGACACCTATTTACTGGCCCATGAAAAGATCGGAACGGCGATGATCAAGCTCGCCGTTCCGGCGGTCATGGTTTCTGTTATCTCGCTGATTTACGAGCTGATCAATTCTTTTTTTATCGGCCGGCTGAACAACACGGCGATGCTGGCATCCATTTCGCTGTCGGCGACGCTGACGCTGCTGATTTCCAAGATCGGCGAAGCGGCTGGCATTGGCGCGGCAAGCTATCTGGGCCGGCAGTTAGGCGCGAAGCAGGAAGATGCAGCGGCCGAAATCGTCCGCACGACGATCACATTTACAGCACTGTTTTCAGTTGTGTTCACCTTAGCGGCGCTGTTACTTCTAAATCCGTATCTCCGCTGGCAGACCCAGGATCCGGCTGTGCTTGGTTATGGGCAGGCGTATGGGCTGATCATGATCCTGTTCGCGGTCTGTACCTCGTTGTATACCGCGTGCATCCAGTTGTTCCGGGCTGTCGGCGATGTGAAGTATCCGATGGTGGTCATGGCCCTCAGCGTGCTTCTGAATATCCTTCTCGATCCATTTTTAATGTTTGATTTTGGCTTGGGTTTGGGCGTTGTGGGCGCGGCGATCGCCAGCGCGGCGGCGCAGTTTGCGGCGTTAGCGCTATGCCTGCGGCGGTTATCGTCGAAACAGACGGCGCTGCATTGGAAGCTGTTTAATTTTCACATTGACTGGCCGATCATCCGCGAGATCTTCTCCGTCGGCTTTGCGGTTTATGTGCGCAACCTGATGTCCAGCGCGGCGATTCTGGTTTTTACCAAGGTCGTGTTCACTTACGGCGTCGACTTCGCCGCCGGCTGCAACGTCGGCAAGTTTACGATGTATTTCGTCAATTTCTTTATTCAGGGCGTAGCGAACGGCTATCTGCCGCTGGCCTCATTTACGTATGGCGCGAAGGACTACCAAAGGCTGTGGGACGCGATCGTCTGGAATCTCAAGGTATTAACGGGTTATAGCCTGATCGCAATCGGATTAGTCGCGTTGTTTGCCCCGGCGTTTGTTTCGGTCTTTACAACCGGGCAGGCGGCGCAGAGCTACGGCGCTCAGTATCTGAAGGCGTATAATTGGTCGCTGCCGGTGTATTCGATTTATTATATTTTCACGATCACGCTGCAGGCTGCCGGAAAGGGGCGGGAGTCAATGATTCTGTCGTTGTTCCGCCAGGGAATCATCTATGTTCCGCTGCTGCTTCTGCTTTCCAGGACGCTGGGGCAGACCGGTGTTTTCTACGCGCAGCCCGGCGCCGATTGGATTACGGTGCTGACAGCGGTAATTTTGTCGCGATCGTTGATCCGTGAAATCTTCATGGGAAAGGAAAAGCAAAAGCGAGCTTCTTTTGCCGGGAAAAGTCATGTTTGAAGTATGGATTATCCTTGTCATTCTGATTTTGTTCGCATTGTCCATTGTCATCCCGAAACGGCTCCGCAGCCGGCTGGCCGGAGAACTGTCAAGCTGTCTGATGACACGGGATTTTGATCGATTTGACCGGTTAATTGAAAAACGGTCGGTGCAGTTTGTCTTCGATCCGTTTAATATTGACTTCATGAAATTAAACGCGGCACTGGTTAAGCAGGATCCGGCTGAGATTGACCGGCGGTTCGCTGATTTTGATCAATGCAGGCTGAATGACAAGCAAAAGGAAGCGGTATATTACAACGCGTTCTATTATTATGTCGCACGCTCGGATATTGCGAAGGTCAGGCTGTACGGCAACCGGCTTTTGAATTTAGCGACCTGTTCGGAAGCATTAAAAGCTGAAACACAGAAATATTACGCCGTGATGATCGATCATTCGTACGCGGATCTGGATGAAGATCTGGCTAAACTGGATCAGCTGGAGGGCGAAGAAAAAGCGAAAGCAGAATTTCTGATCTCCAAGATGTTTGAGAACAAAGGTGACAGTCAACAAGCGAAACTCTATTTAGACCGCTCCCTGACACATCTGCATCCGCAGACGTCAAAATAAATCGCGGCTGACATTATGACGAACAAACAGGGTGGCGGATTCAGCGATAGGACTCATTAATGAAATGGAAGACTGAACCGGAAGGATCTTGAAATAAGACCTGTGGCTTAGTCTTTTTTTGCTTGATTTGGAAATTAGTCGGACCGGCTGCGGTGCTGAGAGCTTATGTTACCCATCAGAAAGTGAGGAACCTGACTCTTCTGCGGCGTTTTTTATATAGACGAAGAAGATGAGGAAAAATCAAGAATGAATCTTGATATGTTGATGTAACAAAATGAAAGAATTTGAAAGAGAATGAAGAAAAAGTGAAAACCAGCGGAAAATCGAACTCAAACATGCTATACTAATACCATATTTTGGGGGTAAAAACATGAAAAAAATCCGCTTAGATCAATTCACGGAATATCGCTTTTGTTCTAATCTTCAAGCCGGACCGAAACCCAACACCGCGGCCTTCGTGGTGACGCAGGCCAACGGCGACAACGGGTATGACAACCATCTGTGGCTGCTGGAGGACGGGCAGGTCCGGCAGCTGACTTCATTTAACGAATCCAATTTTATCTGGGAAGATGAGGAAACGCTGTTGTTTGCTTCCCTGCGGGATTCGAAGGATAAAGAAGCGCTGGCTGCGGGCGAGGAGCGCACGGTTTTTTACCGGCTGAATATTCATCAGGGCGAAGCGCGGAAGGTGATGACGATTCCTTATACGGTCACCGGTTTTAAACGGATGAAGGACAGCCGGCTGCTTCTGACGATCCGCTATCATCTTGACTATTCCCGCATGGCTGAGCTGCCGGAACAGGAAAAGCAGGCGTTGTTAAAGAAGAAAAAAGAAGAACAGGATTATCAGATTGTGAGCGAAGCACCGTATTATTTTGACGGCGCCGGATTTACTAACGGACTGCGCAGCCGCCTGGCAGTCTGGGATCCGAAACGGGGAACCGTGGATTTCCTAACCTCGCCGACCTTTGCGGTTTCCGGACTGGAGCTGGAAGCGGAAACCAATCAGGTTGTTTTCTGGGGCGCGGATTTCACGACGGTCAAAGAAGTGAAGGACGGGCTGTACCGGCTGGATCTCACGACGAAAACGATCGACTGCCTGATCGAACCGGGCCAGATGAAGATCAGCTTCACCCAGGGGTACTGCGGTGCGATTCTGGCTGCAATGAGCGATGGTGAAAAATATGGCGCGGGTGAAACGCCGAAACTATATTTAATTGATCCGCAGACCAAGGCCCGAACGCTGTTTAACGACAACGACGCGACGTTTGGCAATGCTGTCGGCACGGACTGCGCGTTTGGCGGCAGCGCGATGAAGAAGATTGCGGGCACGGATTTCTATGCCGTGATGACCGATGCTGATCATACGCCGCTGTTTCGCTTTGACAGTCAGGGACGCCGGACGGAGGCGCTGCCGTTTGACGGCGCGATCTTCGGTTTTGATCTGCAGGGAGATACGGCCTATTTGATCGCGATGAAAGACATGAAGCTGCAGGAAATTTACGAAGCAAACTTAAAGACGGGGGAATGCGTGCAGCGCTCGCATTTTAACGACGCGGCGCTGGCTGAATGTTATGTAGCGATGCCGAAACGGCTCGACTATGCGCAGACGCCGAATCCGCTTTGGGGCTGGGTGCTGGAGCCGAAGGACTATGATCCCTCGAAAAAATATCCGGCGATTCTGGATATTCACGGCGGGCCGCGCGGCTCCTATGGACCGGTCTTCTATCATGAAATGCAGCTGTGGGCCAACGAGGGCTACTTCGTCTTCTTCTGCAACGTCCATGGCTCTGATGGCCGCGGCGACGCGTTCGCCGATCTGCGCGGAAAATTCGGAACGATCGATTTCGACGATTTTATGCAGTTTACCGATGCCGTGCTGAAAGCCTATCCGCAGATCGATCCGAAACGTTTAGGCGTGACCGGCGGAAGCTACGGCGGCTACATGACCAACTGGATCATCGGTCATACGAACCGATTTGCGTGCGCAGCTTCGCAGCGTTCGATTTCCAACTGGGTCTCGGAAAACATGGTGTCCGACATCGGCTTCTCCTTCGGCAACGATCAGATGGATGCCACGCCGTGGAGCGATGTGAATAAGATCTGGGACCAGTCGCCGTTGAAGGCCGCGGATCAATGCGTTACCCCGACGCTGTTTATCCATTCGTTTGAAGACTACCGCTGTCCGATTCAGGAGGGCATGCAGATGTACAACGCGATTGTCCATCATGGAGTGGAAGCCCGGATGTGCCTGTTCAAAGGCGAAAGCCATGGTCTCAGCCGCGGCGGCAAGCCGCTGCACCGGATCCGCCGGCTGCAGGAAATTACCGACTGGATGAACCGCTTCTGTAAGCAGGAGGAGAAATAATCCTATGAATAAAGTAACGATTGATTTTTTTGATCAGGCGCATTTCTTATCGAACCTGAAAGCAGCTCCTGATGGATGCCGCGCTGCCTTTCTTGAATGTCAGTGCCGCGATGAGGGCTATGCGAAAAGTCTGTATCTCTGCGATGGCCATCACACCGCACGGTTAACCAGCGAAGGCGTCTTGGATTATGTTTGGGAGGATGATCAGACGATTCTGTTTTCCGCCCGGCGCCGGATGGGGCAGAAGGACAGCTCGCCGTATGGCGAACAGACCGATCTGTACCGGATTGATATCCGGGGTGGGGAAGCCCGTCCGCTGATCAGTCTGCCGCTGGCGATTGAACAGATGGAGAAGCTGAACGAACAGGAGCTATTAGTGACGGCGGAGGTGCGCAAGGACTGCCCAGATTTTGCGTTATTGACAGAAAAAGAACGTCAGGACGTTATGGACCGGCGCAAGGCGGAGAAAGACTATCAGGTTGTCACGGAGTCACCGTTTGTGCTGGATGGCAGCGGCTTTATCGAGGGCACCCGCAGCCGCCTGTTTCGCGTTAATTTGTGTGATGGGAAAATAGAAGCTCTGAGCGAACCGCTCGAATCCGTCAGCCAGTTCACCGTTGCAGACGGCCGGGTTTTAATGAGCGTGAAAAAATTTGAGGTTGTGCGTGGGGAACAGGATGGCTTAGTCTGCCTGGATCTGGCCGCAAATCAGCGCCGATGCCTGATCGAGCAGGGGCGGATGCGGATTCGCCAGATCGGCTGGCGTCAGGGGCAAGCGGTTTTCTTCGCGTCCGAAAATAAAACGTTTGGAACGACGGAAAACCCGAAGCTCTATCAGCTGGATATTGAGACAGGTGAAATCCGTTGTCTGCTGGATACGGAAAACCACATCGGCTCCAGCGCGGTCATGACGGACGTCATTTATGGTTCCGGCCGGCAGGTACTGTTTTCCGACGAGAGCGTGCTGGCCGTGCACACGGACCGTTATGCGGACGAGGTTTTACGGATTGATAAACACGGCAGCGAAGCGGTACTAAGCTGGCCGGGAGCGATTCAGGCGATTGAAACGGTCAAGGGTCAGCTGTGGCTGATCGGCTTACAGGATCAGAAGCTGCAGGAGCTTTACAGCTGGGATCCGGAAACGAAAACGGCCCGGCAGCTCACGCATTTTCATGACGAACTGTTGACAGAAACCGAGATCGCCAAGCCGGAGCATTTTATGGTCAGCCGCGGCAGTTATGAGCTGGACGGCTGGATTCTGAAGCCGGCAGACTTTGATGAGAAACGCACCTACCCCGCGATTCTGGATATTCATGGCGGACCGAAAACGGCGTATGGCGAGGTGTTCTTCCATGAAATGCAGTTTTGGGTGGCACAGGGCTATATCGTCTTTTTCTGCAATCCCACTGGGTCTGATGGTAAGGGTGACCGGTTTGCCGATCTGCGCGGCCGCTATGGGCAGATCGACTATGAAGATCTGATGGCCTTTACCGACGCCGTGTTAGACCGTGTGCCGCAGATCGATACGCGGCGCTTGGGCGTGACCGGCGGCAGCTACGGCGGCTACATGACCAACTGGATCATCGGCCATACCGACCGCTTCGCGGCGGCGGCCAGTCAGCGCAGCATCGCCAACTGGGTGTCGATGATCGGCACGGACGACTGCGGCTTCACCTTCGATACCGATCAGATGGACGCCGATCCATGGAAGGGCATGTTAAAAATCTGGGATCAGTCGCCGCTGCAGTTTGCGGATAAAGTGAAAACGCCGACGGTCTTTATCCATTCCTTTGAAGATTACAGTTGTCCGATTCAGGAGGGCATGCAGATGTACAACGCGATCGTCCATCATGGGGTGGAAGCGCGGATGTGCCTGTTTAAAGGCGAAAGCCACGGCCTGAGCCGGATCGGCAAGCGCCATCACCGCGTGCGCCGGCTGCGCGAGATGACCGATTGGTTCGATCATTATTTAAAGGAGAACGCGCATGAATAAAATTACGATTGACCATTTTCAGCGCGTGCAGTTTCTTTCCGCACTGGCGCTGTCGCCGGCCGGTCAGCCGGCCTGGGTGCGGACGCGGATTGAAAATGATGCGTATACCGGCCAGCTGTTTGTGCTCGATCATGACCAGCCGAAACAGCTGACCTCCGGCAATGAGAGCCTGTTTGTCTGGGACGATGAAAAGACGCTTCTGTTTATTTCCAGCCGCGGTGAAAAGCCGCAGCCGGAAGCGGAGTCCACGTCGTTTTATCGGATCCGTATCGACGGCGGGGAGGCGGTCAAAGCCTTCACGCTGCCTCTGAAAGTCCGGCAGATCGTTCCGGTCAAAAAGGGACTTTATGTTTTGACTGCCCAGATTGATCTGACGGCGGCGGATTATTGGAAAATGAGCGAGGCGGATCGCGAAGCCGTGCATCAGCGGCGCAAAGCGGAAGCAGACTATCAGATCGTCAGCGAACAGCCGTACTATCAGGACGGCGCCGGTTATACCAACGGTCTGCGCAGCCGGCTGTTTCTCTATGACGAAGCTCAGGATGAATTAAAACCGCTGTGTGAGCCGCAGTTTCATGTTTCCCGCGCGGTTATCAGCCCGGATCATGGCCATTTAGTGATTTCCGGCGCGCCGTTTGTTAAAGTCCGGCAGCCGAAGGAAGGGCTGTACCGGATGGATTTGGACACGCTGGAATCTCATTGCCTGTTGGAGCCGGGACAGTTCAGCATTGCCGAGATTCAATGGCTGTCCGGTACGCAGATTCTGGCGGCGATGAGCGATCAGAAACGCTATGGGGCAGTTGAAAATCCGTTCTTCTACACGCTTGACGCCCACACCGGAAAACGGGAACTGTTGGCGGAAAATGAAGAAAGCTTGGGCAGCGCGCTGGGCAGTGATTGTCAATACGGTTCGGGAAAACAGACGCAGATGCGCCCGGACGGACTGTTCATGGTGCATACGCTTGGAGCCTTCGATGAAGTCCGCTGTCTGAAAGCGGATGGTACCTGGCGCACAATCATGCAGCTGGACGGCTCCATTCAGGCGCTGGCCGTGACTGACGAAAAGCTGTGGCTGATCGCGATGCTGGGGCAGAAGCTGCCGGAGCTGGTTTGTTTCGATCTGAAAACAAATGAGCTGCGTCTAATGAGCGCTTTTAACGAAGCGGTGCTGAAGGATTGTTACGTCGCAGAACCGGAGCCGCTGAGCATTCCGGCGGGTGAGTTCCAGGTTGACGGCTGGGTGCTGAAGCCGAAGGACTATGATCCCAATCAAAAATATCCGGCAATCCTCAATATCCACGGCGGACCAAAGGCTGCCTATGGCCCGGTATTTTTCCATGAGATGCAGTTCTGGGCCAGCGAGGGATATTTCGTGATGTTCTGCAATCCCCGCGGCTCCAACGGCAAGGGCAATGCGTTTGCCGAGCTGCGTGGGCTGTATGGAACGATCGATTACAACGATCTGATGAACTTTACCGACGCCGTTCTGGCGGCGTATCCGGCGATTGACGCTGAACGAATCGGCGTAACCGGCGGCAGCTACGGCGGCTACATGACCAACTGGATGATCGGCCATACGGACCGCTTTGCGGCCGCGGCCAGTCAGCGCAGTATCGCCAACTGGGTTTCCTTAATCTGTTATGCTGACATCGGTTTTACCTTTGACAATGATCAGATGGGGGCCGACCCGTGGAGCGACGTGCAGAAGGTCTGGGATCAGTCGCCGCTGCAGTTTGCGGATAAGGCCAAAACGCCGACGCTGTTCATCCATTCGTTTGAAGACTACCGCTGTCTGCTTCAGGAGGGCATGCAGATGTACAACGCGCTGGTGCATCACGGCGTTGAAGCCCGGATGTGCCTGTTTAAGGGAGAAAGCCACGGCCTGAGCCGGATCGGCAAGCCGTCCCACCGCGTACGTCGACTTTATGAGATTACCGCTTGGATGGATCGCTGGTGCAAGCCGGCAACAGAAAACAAATCATAGAAATCAGGCAGAAAACAAGCTGCCTTTTTTCATATTTTGGGCGCTTCTCCATACACTGTTAATGAGGTGTCGATATGAAAAAACTTGCCAGTATCGTAATTGCGCTGTCCTTATTTCTCGTTTCCGTCCATGCGACGACCTCGCAGGGCGTCGATTTAACGCCGTCGGCAAAAGCGGCGATCTTGATTGACTATGAAACTGGGCAGATTTTGTATGAAAAAAATTCGTCTGCGAAGCTGTATCCGGCGTCGATGACCAAAATGATGAGCTTGCTTCTGGTGGTGGAGGCGATCCATAACGGCAAGCTGAGCTGGGATACCGAAGTGACGGCTTCCGCGCATGCTTCCTCGATGGGTGGCTCGCAGATTTTCCTGGAAACCGGCGAGGTCATGACGGTGGAAGACCTGTATAAGGCTTCGACGGTCGCCAGCGCCAACGACGCGATCGTCGCGCTGGCGGAAAAGGTCGGCGGCAGCGAGGAGAACTTTGCCGCAATGATGAATGAAAAAGCGGAACAGCTGGGCTTGGAACAAACCCATTTCGTCAATGCCACCGGCCTGCACGACGATAACCATTACTCCTGCGCCAAGGATATGGCGGCGATCGGCCGGGCGCTGATTCAGGAAGGTCAGGACGATATCCTGCGCTTTACCTCGACGTATGACGACTATATCCGGGCCGATACGGAAAACAAATTCTGGCTGGTCAACACGAACAAGCTGATTCGCACCTATCAGGGGATGGACGGCCTGAAGACCGGCTACACGACTCAGTCGATGTACTGTATCACGGTGACGGCCAAACGCGACGGTCTGCGTCTGATCGGCGTCGCGATGGGCGAGCCGACGCGCGATGTCCGCAACAGCGAAGCTTCCGCGCTTTTGGATTATGGATTCAGCACCTACGGCTATCAGATCGAAATGGAAAAAGGCACGCCGGTAACAACGATCAAGGTCGATAACGGCAAGCCGGACGAGGTCCGTCTGGTCACCAAAGAGGCGATCGGCCACATCGTCGCCAAAGGCGCTCAGTCTGCCTTGATCAATACCGAGATTGTGCTGGACAAGAAAAAAGCACCGATTCAGGCTGGCGAAACCGTCGGCCGGGTAATCCTGCATTTTGAGGATGGGACGCAGATCGGTCAGGATCTGGTGGCGGAAGAGGCGATCATGCCGCTGGATTTCATTGATATTCTTTTGAAAACCTGGAAAAAACTGTTGTTCTGACAATTCGCGACACGACCCGTAGTCCGGGATAAACGCGCAAAAATGATGAACTATCCCGATGAAGCCGCTGCTTTCTCAGCGGCTTTTTTACGTTGGAAAACATTTACCTGTACCCCGGCGCACTATGAAAAGAATGTCGTAAAAACACTTGTTTTAGCGGATATTTCCACAACAAAAAGGGCTTCCATTACAATGAAGAGGAAAGGAGGATGCAGTATGAAGTGCATTCAACAGGACGATGCTTTGATCTTCGCCTTCTGCGGGGATCTGGACAATTTGTCGATTCTCAAGATCAAGGCCGACGTAATCCGTGAAATAGATCGGGTCCAGGCACCCGTGGTGAAATTTGATTTCAAGGACGTGACCTTTATCGACAGCACCGGTATCGGTTTTTTATTAGCCCGCTACAATCAGGTTCAAAGCTACCAGGGCGAGCTGATTTTAAAGAACATCTCACCCGCTATCCGCCGGCTGTTCGCTTTGTCGGGGATCTTTCAGATCATGCGGGTGGAAAAGGAGAACGATAGAAAAGAGGTACATGTATGAACCGGATGACATTGAGCTTTGACGCCAAGCTGGAAAACGAGGCGTTTGCCCGCACCAGCGCCGTGGCTTTTCTGATGCCGCTCAATCCGACTGTGGATGAGATCATGGAGATCAAAACCATCCTGGCCGAAGCGGTCGTCAACTGTATGATTCATGGTTATCAGGGTCGGGAGGAAGGTCAGGTCCAGGTCAGCGTATCGTATGATGAAACCCATCGGGTTACGATCGAAGTCCAGGATTCAGGCATCGGGATCGAAGACATTACGCTGGCCCGTCAGCCATTATACACGACGCGGGCGGATCTGGAACGATCCGGAATGGGGATGACAATTATGGAGAGCTTCTCCGACGAATTTGAAATCTGTTCTCATCCTGGCGAAGGCACAACCGTCCGGCTTGTCAAGCAGCTCCAATTTCATGAATGATCAGCAGGAATTCTTCGATCTTCTGCATCAGGCCCAGCAGGGCGACGAACAGGCCCGGGAACAGTGTGTGCTGCGCAACGTCGGACTGGTCTGGTCGATCGTCAACCGCTTCAAGACGCACTCCTCGGCCCAGGACTTGTTTCAAATCGGATGCCTGGGCTTAATGAAGGCGATCAACAACTTCGATACCAGCTATAATGTGATGTTCTCAACCTATGCCGTGCCGATTATTCTCGGCGAGATCAAGCGCTATTTCCGCGACGAAGGCCAGATGAAAATTTCCCGATCGCTGAAAGAACGTTACCTGCAGGTTCAGAAAAGCCGCGAACGGCTGGCGCAGAAGCTGCAGCGGGAACCGACATACCGGGAGATCGGCGAGGATTTAGACGTGGAGGAAAACGACGTCATGTTAGCGATGGAAGCGAATCAGTTTCTGGCTTCAATGGACGAGGCGTTTTATCAAAAAGACGGTTCGACGATTAAGCTGGAAGACAAGGTCGAAGACCGGCATGGCGAAGATGTGCCGATGAAGCTGGCGCTGAAAAAGGAGATCGGGCATCTGGAACAGCGCGAACAGTATCTGATATACCTGCGCTATGAATTGGAATATAATCAGGAAGCGATCGCTAAAAAAATGGGAATCTCGCAGGTTCAGGTGTCGCGGCTGGAAAAGAAAATTCTGAACAAGCTGAAATGTAAACTGACAGAGGACGCATGAGGAGCAGACGCTCCTTTTTTATTGGAGAAACTGCGGGCTTAATTGTGATGAAATGATGAAAAATGAAGAAATAGCGGGGCTTTTCGCAAAAAAGCGCAATAGGTAT